>MFXJ01000095.1 GCA_001787465.1 Candidatus Peregrinibacteria bacterium RIFOXYB2_FULL_32_7
AAGCTTCGGAGCATATACTACTTAATTTTAAAATTTAAAAGCGGAGTAGTATAAAGTAAATTTATTAACATTTACTAAAATATTTTTAATGGATTTTTACCTTTATAGCAAGAAATTTTTTATACAAAACTTGAATTTTTCTTAATTATCCTTAGAATATTGAAGGATTTTTTATAAAAAACTATCCTTTCTCCTTCTTGTCCGCCGTAGCCTTGGCGAAGGAGGATTTCCTTTATCCTAAAATATGCCTGCAATTAATGTTAAAAATTTAACTAAAAAATATGGCGATGTTTCTGCTATAGATGAAATTTCTTTCCATATTAATAAAGGAGAAATTGTTGGATTTCTTGGACCGAATGGCGCTGGGAAGACAACAACTATGAAAATTTTGACTTGTTTTATGCCAGCAACCAGTGGTGAAGCAACAGTTGGTGACCATGATTGCTATGAGCATAATCTTGAAGTTAAAAGAAAAATCGGATATCTACCTGAGAATTGTCCATTATATAGCGAAATGAATGTTTTGGAATATCTTGAATATATTTCCGCAATGCATCAAATCCCGCCTGAGAATGTGAAAAATAGGATTAAAGAAGTTAGTAAATCATGCGGACTTGAAGATAAGCTTTATACTGACATCGGCGAACTTTCAAAAGGATATAAACAACGAGTCGGACTTGCTCAAGCTCTTATTCATGATCCTGAAATTCTTATTCTTGATGAACCAACGACCGGTCTTGATCCAAATCAAAGAATAGAAATTCGAAATTTAATTAAAAATATCGGCGAGAAAAAAACAGTAATACTTTCTTCGCATATTTTGCCTGAAGTAGAAGCAATGTGTAGTCGGGTGATAATTATTGATAAAGGTAAAATTGTAGCCGAAGGCAGTCCAATAGAACTCCAACAAAAAGCAAAAAAAGGTACTTTAATAACAGTTATACTAGAAGGACACGAAGATGATTGCCGAAAAGTTTTGGAAAAAGTAAAAGGAATTTCAAATATTGAGAACAAAGGAAAAATAGGCGAAAAAGAATATATTTTTGAGATTTCAGCTGAAAACGGACTTGATTTAAGAAAAACAATTATTGACATCTTACAAAGAGCAAAAAGTGTTTTTTTACTTGAAATCTATAAAAAAGAAGCTAGTTTGGAAGATGTATTTACTCAGATGACACAATAAATCAATAATCAATCTACCAAACTATCAACTACAATCTAATATGCCTACTATCATTGCCATTATCAAAAAAGAACTTCAAAGCTACTTTAATTCTCCAGTTGCCTATATTTTTATAACAGTGTTTCTTGTTTTATCATCTTGGATCTTTTTTCGAACTTTTTTCTTAAATGGACAAGCGTCAATGAGAGCTTATTTTTCGCTTTTACCATGGATATTTTTATTTATCATACCAGCAATTACTATGAGACTCTGGGCTGAAGAAAAAAAATCAGGAACAATAGAAATATTAATGACCTTACCAGTCAAAAATTATGAAATTGTGCTTGGCAAATTCTTTGGCAGTCTAGTATTTTTAAGTCTAATGCTGATTTTAACTTTTCCTATTCCCATAATTATCTTAATGCTTGGCTCAGCTGACATTGGAGTCATATTCGCAAGTTATCTTGGAACTTTTTTTCTTGGCGCTTCATATCTATCAATTGGACTTTTTGTTTCTAGTTTCACAAATAATCAAATAATTTCTTTTATTATTTCAATCGCACTTTGCTTTGCTTTATTTATTATTGGAGAAGAAATAGTCTCATTTTTTGTTCCGCAAATTTTAGTGCCTTTGGTGCAATATTTAGGACTAGGAACTCACTTCGATTCAATTGTTAGAGGTGTTGTTGACAGCCGAGACATTATTTATTATTTATCAGTTATAGGAATTTCCCTATATTTAAACACCAGAACAATACAAAATAATTCATAATTAATTAAATTTGGACTTCTCAAAACATTTCATTCATAATAGAAAAATGATAGCTAGAGGCTGGTTACTACTAGCGATAGTGATTCTTATAAATTTAATCTCTATTAATCATTTTATTCGCTTTGATTTAACTAAAGAAAATAAATTTACCATTAGCAAATCAAGCCAAAATGTGATTGAACGACTTGATGATATTATCAATGTCAAAGTTTATCTTTCCAAAAAATTGCCTCCACAAATCAATGAATCAGCACAATATGTAAAAGACATGTTAAGCGAATATTCTGCTTTTAGCCAAGGCAATATTCAAGTGACTTACGTTGATCCAGCAAAAAATACAGATGCCATGCAAGAAGCGCAAAATATTGGCATCCCACAAATACAAATGGAGGTTTTGGAGCAGGATAAATATCAAATTCAAAATGGATATTTTGGAATTGGAATTTTTTATGCCGGCAATACTGAAACAATACCAGTCATTCAAAATCTATCAACTTTTGAATATGATTTCACCAGCAAAATTAAAAAAGTTGCCAGTCAAGAAACGAAAACCATTGGATTTTTTAACGGATCTGAAGAACAAGATAGCCAAAATTCTTACTCAACTGTAGATCAAAATTTGCAAAAAACTTATCAAACAAAAATTGTGAATTTAGCTGACAGCGAAAACATAGATGTTGACACCTTAATAATTACTAGGAAAGCAGAAGAAATTGCACCAGAAGAATTTGTAAAAATACAAAATTTTTTAAATCAAGGCGGCAAAGTAATTTTGTTAATTGATGGCGTTAATGTTAGCCAAGGTTTACAAGCGCAAGCTATTGATCAAACTAAAGTAAATGAATTTTTACAAAATTATGGCGTTACCATAAATTCCGATTTAATTTATGATCAATATCATGAAAGCGCCTCTTTTTCTCAAGGATTTATGACTTTCTTTCTCCCTTATCCGCTTTTTCCTAAATTAATTAACGAAAATTTCGATCAAAATAATCAAATTGTAAACACTTTAAAATCTGTTGTTACGCCATGGGCGAGTAGTTTAAGCATTGAACCAAAAGAAGGCGTAACAATTTCGAAACTTCTTCAAACTTCAAAAAAAGCCGACCATCTGCTTGAAAATCTAAATCTTAATCCACAACAACAATTTACAATTAATACCGCTCAACAATTTACGATTGCCACTTTAATAAATGAGAATTTGTTAGTTGTAGCTGATTCAGATTTTATTTCTGACGGATTTTTACAGCAATTTTCACAAAATTTAAATTTTATCTTAAATGCTGTTGATTATTTAACTTTGGATCCTGATTTAATCGCCATCAGATCAAAAATTTTCACCGATAATCCTCTAAAGAAAATAGCCGAAGAATTAAACATAATCATTAAAACCATAGGTATACTTTTCAGCCCAATAATTTTAATTATTTACGGACTTGTAAGAATGAAGGGAAGACAAAAAATGAAAAATTTATAACCTCAACTAATCATGCATAAATTCAAAAATATAAATTTAATTATTGCCGTAATCACTATTTTCTTAATCATTTTTGCTATTTTTGATTATGGTCTTTTTGGACTTTCAATTAAAAAATCAAAAACAACTTTTTTCTTTCAAAATTTAGACACGGAACAAATAACAGCAGTAGCAATTTTAAATTCAAAAAAAGAAAATATAGAAATCAATAAAATTGAGGATCAATGGATAATTAGTGTGAATAATTATCTTGCGGATCAAGACGTTATAAAAAATTTACTGGATACTATTAAAAATCTAAAATCATCTGAAATTGTTTCCAAAAATGCTAATAATTTTGAGAAATACTCACTTGGAGATAATAATTCAGTACAGGTAAAGTTAAAAGTTAAAGACGAAATTAAAGCGAAATTTTATATCGGCACGCAAGGACCAAACTTTAATTCACAATTTTTCCGCATTCCTGAAGAGAACAAGGTTTTTTTAATTGAAGAAAATTTAAGCAGTAAATTCGATAAAACAACTGATGATTTCAGAGATAAAACGATTGTAAATATTAATTCAGAGGAGATTGAAAACGTAAAAATCAATAACACGGAAGTAATAGACCTCCAATCTATATCTGCAAAATTAAATCCACTCAAAGCTAATGGTCTTATTGATGCTGGAGACGAAGTTTTGCAAGCTGAGACTCAAGATCTTGGCCCTTTTGACATCGAAATAAAATTAAAAAACAAAATTGAACCAATTATTCTTCACATAGGCGCAAAAAGCCAAGATAATAATTATTTTGTAACCACGAATTTTACCGACCAAATGTATACGGTAAGTAGCTATATAATTGATCAGCTTAGAGAAATCCCAAATCAGCAAATTGAAAAAGAAACCCTCCGCGATTCGTAATTCACCATCATCTATTAATCATCCTCAAAAATACCTCTTTAGTCATAGTAACATCTTTCATGGCTCGATGCGCTCCGTCTGAGGAAATTCCAAAATGCTCAGCAATTGTTGAGAGTTTATTATTAGATATACCAAGAGAAATATATTTACGTGCTAGAACCAAAGTATCAACTGTCGGATTTTTCAAAAGCGCTAATCCTAAATTTTTCAAATGATGATTAATAAATTTTAAATCAAAATCAATATTATGTCCGACTAAAGTCACATTTCCACAAAATTTAACAAAATCAGGCATCACTTCAGCAACTAATCGCCCTTGTCTTTGAATCATATCAAAAGTCAACCCATGCCAAAAAGTAGCACCTTCCTCGATTTGACAATCAGGATTAACAATTGAATGAAACTCATCTACAACCTGTCCGCCTCGAATTTTCTGAGCCGCAATTTCAATAATTCCCCCTGGTTCAAGTCCAGTTGTTTCTGTATCCAAAACTATAAATGGAATCCCAAACTGTATCGCTTGTTTTAACTGCTCTAAATTCATAATTTTTTAAAACGGGATTTCAAGATACATCAAAAACTTGAAATTTAGCAATAGTTTGAGTGGTAACTGCTCACAGCATTTTGGATAAAAATTCGCGAATTATTGAGAAGATGCCGTGAGCAATTATTATTAAGACACTTTATTTGAATACGATTATATGTTATAATATTTATACTTTACTTATTTATATGTTAGATTTAATAGCAGAAAAAATTGAAGGGATTAAAGGAATTAACGAAATAACTCCAGAAGATTTTACAAAACAATTAGTAAATATCAGAAAAGCTATTTCTTTATTAGTCTCTCAGTATTTAAAAATACCAGTAGAGGAAAATGTAACATTAGAATCTATAATTGAAGAATTTTTTCAACAAATAAATATAGATTTTTTAAAAGAACAATTGTCAACTTTTGGAGATAAAGAAAGAATAAATGAAAGGATAAAAACAACTTTGGCATATTATATTAGTGTAATATCAGCTTATTATAAATGGAATGGGAAAATAGATATTGTTTTTTGGGATTTATCATACACAATTATAGTTGCATTTCGAAGTGAAATTCACCTTGTTCCGTATTTCAATGAATTAATGGCTTTTTTAAAAGCAAAATTCCCTTCAATAAAAAATGGTATTCTTAGTGATATTTCTCTTGATGTTATACTTAAATGGAAGTGGTTTTCGGTATTTGAGGTAAATAAATCAAAAAGGGCTTGACGAATTTTGATGATTTTAAGAAGAGAATAGAGGTGGGGGGATTTTGTTTTAAAATGTTAAA
>MFXJ01000096.1:0-113 GCA_001787465.1 Candidatus Peregrinibacteria bacterium RIFOXYB2_FULL_32_7
GAAAAAGCTGAGTATTATGAAACGATGAAATAACAACATATTAAACTTTTTACTTTTTACTTTTTTCTCCCTTGTCTTTCTCCTCCGAATACCAAAAACTCAATCCAAATCAA
>MFXJ01000096.1:188-7478 GCA_001787465.1 Candidatus Peregrinibacteria bacterium RIFOXYB2_FULL_32_7
GCTTTACGCATCGCTAACATTTTGAAACAAACGCAAACCAATCCAGGCAATATTCTAGCTTTAACTTTTACTGAGAGCGGAACAATAGCTATGAAAAAAAGATTAGCGGAAATTATCGGTAATACTGCTTATTTTGTGCCAATTTATACTTTTCACGGATTTTGTAATCAAATTATTAAAGAATATCCAGATAAATTTATTGATTTACGGCATTCTTCAAGTGATGAAAACGGAGAATGGAATTTTACCGAGCTTCAGGCATTATCTGATATTGAAAAACTGGAAATTTTTGAAAAAATTATTGACAACTTAAATTTAAAAGAATTAAGACCAATAAAAGCTCCTTATTACTACCTTCATGCCGCTGGGAAAAATATTCAAAATTTAAAAAGGGAAGGTTTTTCTGTAAAAGATTTTGAAGAAATTTTAATTCAAGAACAAAAAAATTTAGAAAATCTGCCAAAAATAAATGAAAAAACTAATAAACCTTTAGCCGCCTATTTACAAAAAGAAAAACAACTGGCTAAGAACTTGGAACTTTTAGAAATTTATCAATCTTATCAAAATGAACTTGGCGCTCGCGGAAGATTTGATTATGAAGATATGATTCTTTTTGTAATTAAAAAATTAATTAAGGACGCGGAACTATTATCTTTTTTACAAGAAAGATTTCAATATATTTTGATTGACGAATATCAAGATACTAATAATGCGCAAAATGAACTTATTACTTTGATCATGAGTTTTTATGAAACTCCCAATCTTTTTGTAGTTGGTGATGAAGATCAATCAATTTATAGGTTCCAAGGAGCAAATTTAGAAAATTTTTTATATCTGCATAAACTTTATCCTAATTTACAATATATTGTTTTGGATGAGAATTATCGATCCAGCACGAAAATTTTGGATACGGCAAAAACTTTGATTAGCAATAACAATCAGCGCGTAGAAAAAGTGTTAGCTAATATTGAAAAGAAATTTTTAGCAAAAGGTGAATTTAAAAATGAAAAATTTATTCCAAAAATCATTTATGCAAAAAACGACAGCAGTGAAAAATTTTTTATTATTCAAGAAATTCAGAAACTGCAAAAAGAAGGTGTGAATTTATCAGAAATTGCTGTTTTTTGCAGAAGGAACAGTGATGTTTTTGAAATGGAAGAACTTTGCAAAAGAGCAAATATAGATTATCAGCTCGAAGGCGGAATTGATATTTTACAAGATAACGAAATTAAAAAACTAATTAAATTATTCAAATTAATTGCGAATTTGGAAGAAGATAATTTTTTATTTTTTGAGGTTTTGAATTTTGATTTTTTAAATTTACCTATCAATGAAGTTTTTGAAGTAATTAGCAATGATTTAAGCCAAGTCAAAAATTTGTTAAAGTTAATAAAAGAAGAAAAAGACGCTCCGCAACTGACATTATTTGAAAATAACTCCTCACTAGAAAAGGGAAATGTTCGCAGAACAAAAGAATTTGACGCTATCACGACTTTTTTAAAAAAACTAATTTTTTGGCAAAACCTATCAGCCAATCGCACCCTTTCTGAATTTTTCGAAATTATCGTCAAAGAAAGCGGATTCTTAGATTTTATTTTAGAAAAAGACAATCAAGTTGAACTTCTAATGCGACTAAATTCTTTATTTGAATTTGTAAAAGATATCAATCGCTCGGAGCACGAGATTAATCTAAAAAATTTCATTGAACGCTTGGGAACCATGCGAAAATATCAATTAACACTGCGGGAAAGGACTTTTTATCACAAAGATCAAGCCGTAAGATTAATGACCGCCCATAAAGCCAAAGGCCTCGAATTTGAACACGTTTTTATCTATAAATGCATAGATACCGTCTGGGGAAACAACAGCGTAAGAGAATTAATCCAGTTACCAGATCTAAATATCTACCACAAATTAAAAAATAAAGAAAATTATAGTAATAACGAATCACGAAATATAGAAGATGAACGTCGCCTTTTCTATGTAGCTATCACTAGAGCTAAAAAATCTCTCCACCTCACTTATTCTGAAAAATATATCCAAAACGATTATGAAAAATTCGCCGTTCCTTCCCTGTTCTTAAACGAGATTGAGAATCTTTGCGAAAAAGAAAATATTTCCGAGATTGAAAACGAAATTTTGGAAAAACTAAAATTAAATTTAAAAGACAAAATTGAAAATAACAAAGATAAATCAATTCAAGAATTTGCCAAAGATAAAATCGATAAATTCACTTTAAGCGTTACCGCTTTAAATACTTACCTGCTTTGTCCAAGAAAATTTTTCTATAATAATATCTTAAGACTACCTCGAGCCAAACCAAGTTATATGGCATTTGGAACAGCCGTACACAAAGCTTTAGAAATATTTTTTAAAGAATTTCAAAAAACCAATTTTTTACCGGATTTAAAACTTTTAACCGAAACTTTTGAAAAAGCGATTCAAAAAGAAACCTTAACGCTAGAAGAAAAAAATAGATGGACCAAAAAAGGCAAAGAAATTTTAACCACTTATTTTGAAAACTATAAAAATGAATTTAAAAAACCAATATTTTTGGAAAAATTCTTAAAAACTTATTTGGAAGATATCGCGATTTCAGGGAAATTAGATAAGATTGAATATCTTGACGCTGAAAAAAGGACTATTAAAGTCATTGATTACAAAACTGGCAATCAAAAAACTAGAAATGAAATTGAAGGCCTGACTCAAAACGCCACCGGTGATTTAAAAAGGCAAATTATTTTTTATAAATTATTAACTGATTTAACACCAGGATTTTTATTTGATACCAAACAATGCGAATTTGATTTTATCGAACCAAAAAACAATAAATTTCGTAAAGAAAGCTTTGAAATAAAAATTGAAGAAATAGAGGAATTAAAAATCTTAATTAAAGAAACGATTGTAAAAATCAGAAATTTAGAATTTTTAAAGACACAAGATGTATCAAAGTGTCAGACCTGTGAATTTAAAAACATTTGCAAAAGATAATTAAAAAATATAGAATAAAATCTTGCAAGTTTACCAAAAACATGATAAGATACTATGAAACACTTTTTACATATATAGTGTTTTCATATATATACTACTCCGCTTTTAAATTTTAAAATTAAGTAGTATATGCTCCGAAGCTTAATTATTTATTTTATAAGGTAAATAAACAATATTATAAAGCTACGTAGCATTATACAATTTTAAATTATTAAAGCGTAGGAGTATATAATTTATTTTTTAATTTTTTCTCAATATGAATTGCAAAAAATTTCTTAACAAAGCAAAAAATTTGCTTTTTCCTATCTTTGGAATGAGTTTGCTATTATTTGCTTTTCAATTTATACATGCAAATACCGAACTCAAACCTGATTTGACAATAGGATCCGTAACACCTTCGGATACTTCATTTTATGTTGAACTTTGCGGTAAAAATGTCAATGTCAACGGCGGTGTTGAATTTACAGTAACTATAAATGGAGTTTCAAAAACTTTAACTCAAACTTCAAGTGTGGTAGCTGGACAATGTTTAGGCGCGTACACTTGGGGATATAGTTATTATGGAGTGAAGGCAGGTGAAACTTATCAATTAACTGCTATCATTGATCCTAATGATAAAATTGATGAAGAAGACGGAACAAATGTAAATGAAGCCAATAATGAATATACTCTTAACGTAACTATTCCGGGTGAGAAAGAAGAAGAAAAACAAGCTGATTTAATTATATCTGACGTAAGTTTAAACAGTTCAGGCTATATAACCTTCACTATGAAAAATCAAGGCGAAGGCGAAGTAGTTAGCGGAACTAATGGTTTAACTACTTATTATATTGATGGCATTTCAACTGGTGCTTATCGATGGTCCAATTTGAGTACTAAAGATTTTTTCAAAGTCAACGGTTCAACAATCATTACTACAGGAAAGACTTTGACTGCTGGACTTCATACTGTAAAAGTTACGATTGACAGCGATTATTTGGTTACAGAATCAAATGAATCGAATAATTCTAAAGAAGCTAGTCTTGGACAAGCGGTAGTTGAAGAAGGCAAACCTGATTTAACTATAAAAAATATTTATCTTAATTCAAAAAATCGAGTGTCTTTTACAGCCGCGAATATTGGTAATGCTGATATAAATAAAAGTAATGATGTCGCAATAAGATATTATGTTGACTCTACCTTAATTGGTTCATATCGCGTTCAATATTTAAGCGATACCAATTTCCTTATCGCTGGCAAAGAAACCAGTATTGAAACTAACTATACTTTATTAGAAGGCGAACACACAGTAAAAGTTTGCGTTGATGCTGAATATATAATTAACAATGAATCAAATGAAAACAATAACTGTGATGAGAAAATATTAGGCGAAGCGGTAGTTGAAGAAGACAAACCTGATTTAATTATATCTGACGTAAGTTTAAATAGTTCAGGCTATTTAACCTTCACTATGAAAAATCAAGGAAATGCAGAAGTAGTTAGCGGAACTAATGGTTTAACTACCTATTATATTGATGGCGTATCGCCTGGTAGCTATCGATGGTCCAATTTAAGTACTAAAGATTTTTTCGAAGTCAATGGTTCAACAATTGTTACTACAGGAAAGACTTTAACTGCTGGACTTCATACTGTAAAAGTTACGATTGACAGCGATTATTTGGTTACAGAATCAAATGAAGCAAATAATTCTAAAGAAGTTAGTCTTGGACAAGCGGTAGTTGAAGCAGGCAAACCTGATTTAATTATATCTGACGTAAGTTTAAATAGTTCAGGTTATATAACCTTCACTATGAAAAACCAAGGAAACGCAGAAGTAACTAGTGGAACTAATGGTCTAACTACTTATTATATTGATGGCGCATTAGTTGGTAGCTATAGATGGTCTGATTTGGTTACTAAAGATTTCTTCAAAGTAAACAGTTCAACAATTGTTACTACTAAAAAAACTTTAACGGCTGGACTTCATACTGTAAAAGTTACTATAGACGATGATTATTTAGTTGCAGAATCTAATGAATCCAATAACTCTAAAGAAGCTAGTCTTGGACAAGCAGTGGCCGAACCTGATTTAATCATATCTGATATAAGTTTGAATAGTTCTGGATCTATAACCTTCACTATGAAAAACCAAGGAAACGCAGAAGTAGCTAGCGGAACTAACGGTTTAACTACTTATTATATTGATGGCGTATCACCTGGTAGCTACGGATGGTCTGATTTGAGTACTAAAGAGTTTTTTAAAGTAAACGGGTCAACAACTGTTACTACAGGAAAAACTTTAACAACTGGAGCTCATACCGTAAAAACTTGCATTGATTCAAGTAAAGTTGTAACAGAATCTGATGAAAACAATAATTGCGAAGAAGAAACGTTTAATATCGGCAATGTTGATTTATCAGTAGACAGTATTTATCTCAAACACGGTTCCATTGTTTATACAACTCTTTCAAATATCGGCAGTATTGATATGAATTCATCTGAAACAGGAAAAATTGCTGTTTACTTAAATGGTTCTCCTTGGCAAAATTACTCTTTCTCAAACTTATCAGATAAAAATTTCTTTAAAGCTGGACAATCAACAACTATAAATTTGGGTCGTTTGAATGAAACAGGTGAATATGCTGTTCAGGTCTGTTTAACTCTTGATAATAGCAACATAGATAAAAGTTCAACTAATAATTGTAAACTAACTTCTTTAACTTCCATTGGTTCAGGAACAATTACTGATGTTGATACAGGTATAGATGACAATAATGACGAAAATAATTTCGATGATTTAGAGCCAATTGAACAATTACCTAATGATGATTATGATGATAGCGCTCTTAATCCGCCTGATGCCGGATATGAAGATGAAGTAAAAACTTATTATCAAGCAGAAGAAAATCCATTCTCTGATACAAATGTTAATACTTTAGAAGGTGTTGCCGCGGCTGAACTTTATCGAAGAGCAGTTATTGGCGGATATTCAAACGGCGAATTCAAAGGCTCAAAAGATGTTAATCGCGCTGAAGCCGCAAAATTCTTACTTTTAGCTAAAGAAATTCCTGTTTACAAAGTTGATTCAAGTGTCTTCTGGGATGTAATACCTACCCAATGGTATGGAGAATTTGTAGAAATGGCCGCGGCCTTAGGAATTATTGAAGGCTATACTGATGGTTCTTTTAAACCAGCAAATGGAGTAAATACTGCTGAATTCCTAAAAATGCTAACAGAAACATTTGATCTAGAAACTAATTTACCTTACTTATATGTTGATGTACCAGCAACCTCATGGTACGCAAAATATGCCGGAGCCGCTGAAAAATATGATTTATTTCCAGAGCGTACAACTAATCTATATCCAAGTAAAACTTTAACTAGAAACGAAGTTGCCGTAGCAATTTATCAATATTTATTAAATAGAGAAATAGAAAGTTCAACCGAAGGAATGATGTAAACGCAACAAAAAAAGCCCTTTCTGATAAGTCAGAAAGGGCTTTTTTTAAAGTCCGCTTTGTTGCCAAAATTCTCCATCCCCCTTCACCATTCGCAATTCTGTAACATTTTTTGTAGTTCCCAAAGGTTTTTCAGTAAAAATATCATCATAAGCTATACACGTAACGCTTCCATTAGCACTATCACCAAAATAAACACAATTATCATCAAAAGAAAAAGCGACAGCTTGATGTCCAACATTTTTTCCATCAATATAATAAGCTCGATAAAGCACCACAGGTTCGCCATAAACTAATTTTTCAAAAATATAAGCTGGACTCAAATTATATCCCATAATTAAATCAGTATCGTAATATGCCGCAAATGCCTTAAATTGCGGATCATCCCAAATAAAATTATAATCCCAACCGATATTTTCACCTAAATCCACTGGATCAATACTTAACTGAAATTTGTAATCCATTAAATTAATCACCGCAAAACCATAGCAAGCATAAGGATATCCGGTCTGGCCTTTTGAAGGAAAATCATAATCAACTGGAATAGCTGGTTTAATTCCTCGACTTAAAATCGTTTTATAATTTTCATTAATTTTACCGACTTTAAGGAAAGAAATTTTTTCTCCTCTACTTAAAAGCAATGTCCTATAAATATATTCCGCGCTTTCTTTCCTATTTAAAATTCTATGCGGCGAAATAAAATTACTCAATTCCTGCAAAATTAATTTTTCTTTGGCAAATTCAATATAAGGTAGTGGCCAATCATCTTTTTCCAAATCAGCAAAAGGCATAACAATAATTTGATCTGAATTTTTTAAATCCCAAGCAAAAGCTTTGGACAAGATCACCAAAGCCTCACTTA
>MFXJ01000096.1:7537-8967 GCA_001787465.1 Candidatus Peregrinibacteria bacterium RIFOXYB2_FULL_32_7
TTGGGCAAAAAGGTACAAAACCAGTATCGAAAACTTATAGATACATTTTTGATGCATCAGTTTGACTATAAGGTTAGTGATTTTGATAAGCTTTCAGATGATATGAGAAATTTGCAGGATTTTTTTTGGAAGTTGCCAGTGAAAAGCGCAAAGCAAAATCTTGCTATCGATCATGCCTGTGTAAATTTAGAAAAAGTTGTTGAATACGAGAGAAATGTTAAGTATATAATGACAAACAGAATGGTTGGTTATGAGTGGGGAAGTTTAATTGTTCTTGCACTTATTTCACTTTACTGTTTAATTTTGCTAAATGACGGATCTTTGTCAATGATTGTATTCATTCCTATTCTTGGTACTGCGATAGCATTGCTGTTAATGGTTTTGTATATGTTGGATCAGCTTTTATGGAAAAACCGTCAATGGATGGTTTTACCAATTTTCGATGTATTTGATAAACTCAAATTGACGCCATATATTGTTTATCCAATGTTGTCTAACAAGGTTATTTCAAAAAAGATGTTAAAAGGAAGAAAAATAAGAGTTGCCCATTTCCCAAATCCATATCCAGATAACAGCGGGAAGAAGGTCAAAGTTGAACAGTTTTAAAGCAAAAACACCTCGTTGATAATTTGCGAGGTGTTTTTAATTACTAGGCTACTTGGCGGTTTTTGATGTTTTGGATGAAGGTTTGCAGCTTCTGTTGCATGTCTTCTAAGCTAAATCCTGGAATAAATTCTTGGCAGACATTTAAAAGTAGATGATATCGTTCTGGATCACTGAGTTTGAATTTCTCTGGGTATAGGAAAAATTGTCTTGTGGTTTCAGCGAAATCTTCTTCCAACCCGCGTTCAATTCCTTCGGAGTCATAGACGCCAGAGGCGTATCCTGACATGAGTTTTCCAGATGTTACGACTGTATGAGCAAATCTAGTGCGGATTGTTTGATCGATTTCTGTGTCAGATGAGATTATTGCATGCCCAAGTTCGTGGAACCAAGTTTCAAGAATTCTATCAATGTTTTGTTCGGGAGATATCACCAGTTTCATTGTTTTTTCGTCCCTTTCAAATTCACCATCAAGTTGGATTTGGTGACTTTCTCCATGAGCTTTGATAACTGTTGATGTTCGCGGACCAAGTAGCTCAATTCTAGCGATAGCACCTTGTAACCCCTTTGGTATTAACTTATAAAGTTCATCAGCGCCAAGTCCACCGAATAATCGCTCGATGTCATTTGGATCGATCTTATCTTTAATAACAGTTTGTTCACGCTTTGCAGAGAGCCAGTCCTCTTTTTGCTCAGATGAAAATCTTTTAGAGAGTTTTTCAACAGTCATTAGGGCAACAAGATTATTTACATCAGGAGTCTGATGTAAAAATTTCCAATCTTTTTTTGGCTGATCAGGATCATGGTGGGCAGGGACTGGGCTCGTG
>MFXJ01000097.1:0-4276 GCA_001787465.1 Candidatus Peregrinibacteria bacterium RIFOXYB2_FULL_32_7
CATGCGGATATCGCGGTTTTGGATCCTAGAAAAATGGATAGCTTCAAGGAAATTACTGATTTAGTAGAGATTAAAGATGGCAAAGCGATAATTATTCAGCCTGGTGAATTTGTTTTAGGCGTTACTATGGAAACTTTGAAATTACCGGATAATTTAGTGGCTAGATGCGAGGGACGAAGTTCTTTGGGACGGATAGGTTTAATAATCCATTCAACTGCTGGATTTATTGATCCTGGATTTGAGGGTACGGTAACTTTGGAGATTTCAAATATTAATAGAATGCCTTTGGCGCTTTATCCAGGAATGAGAATTGGACAGCTCGCTTTTGAAACAATGACTAGTCCAGCTGAAGTGCCTTATAACAAAAAAAAGTGTGCAAAATATCAAGGGCAAAAATTACCAGAAGAAAGTAAAATTAGCAAAGATGCAGAATTTGAAAATTAAATTTCTATGTTCCACACTATCTTACTTCTAACAATTTCAATTTTTCCTGGCATAGTTTTGTTGATTTTCTTTTATTGTAAAGATAAAGAACCTGAGCCTAAGAAATTAATCTTGAAAGTGTTTTTATATGGAGTTTTATTGATTTTGCCAGCAATTGCTATTGAAATGTTTTTAGGGAAATTAGGGTTTAAGGGTGCTTTTTTTAATGCTTTTTTAGTGGCTGGTTTGGTAGAAGAATTTTTGAAATATAAGTTAATTTTGCAAGTACCTTTTAAGAATCCAGCTTTTAGCCAAGTAACTGATGGAATTATTTATGCGATTGTGGCTAGTTTAGGTTTTGCGACTTTTGAAAATATTTTATATGTTTTGCAAAATGGGTATGGAATTGGAATTGTTCGTGCTTTTACTGCTGTACCTTTGCATGCGCTGGTATCAGGAATTATGGGGTATTATATTGGATGCGCGAAATTTGAAAGGATAAAGGACAAAGGAAAAAGGATAAAGGGGAAAGGATTGATTTTAGCTATTGTTTTGCATGGATTTTATAATTTTTGGTTATTTAGCGGTAGTTATTTTGTGATTTTATCTTATTTACAGGTTTTTGTGATGTGGAAAATTTTATTCATTTATTGGAATCATAGTGAAGAACCAAATAAAGAGACGCCTCTTAATTTACGAGGGATTTTGAAATATTTTATTGGCAGATATAGTCTGAGTGGCTGGGTAAAAATTTTTGTAGGGATGGTTTTGTTGCTTTTCGTAGCCATAACAACAACTGGAGCCGTTGTTTCTGGTGGCGAAATAGAAAATTTGGAGTTTTTAGTTGCGTTGGATGCTGTTTTTTTGGGACTAGGATACTTTCTGCTTAATTCCAATCATTATAATTATATTCCTCATCATTTTGATTCAAATCATCTAAACTGACATTAATATTTATTTCATCGTCAAGTACCTGCATACCATAAAGAGCTGATAAGGTTTTATCAGCATAATTTTCAGCTTTTTCATATTGTTGTTCGAGTTTATCTGTAGAATCATCGAAAATATGCTGAGTTGTTTTGGAAGAAGATTTTGTTTTAGTTTTCATTTGAGGATAAAAGAAAAAGGATAAAGAAGAAAGTTTTTTGATACTGAATTTTTTAGGTGGTTTAGTGTATCTTGAAATTATATCAAAAAAAAGCTCTTTGAAAAAGAGTGAAAATAAGAAAAATTTCAAAATTAACTTTTCAAAAATAAAAAAATCTGGGTAATTAAAATTTCCTTAAAATCTTTTGAGTTTAATTTTTAAATTTGATATAATATAAAGATTTTAGTTGAAATATTTTATTAAATATAATAATGAGCAGAGAGGGAGATAGAGCGGAAATTGGAGCTCAGAGATTTATTTCGGATTATGTTAATTCATTGTCTAGAGCATATAAATCTACAGATTGCCGTGTTCTTTATGATGAGGCGGTGGTGGCTACAAATATTTTAGATTTAACGCCAAATTTACCATCTCATATTTCTATAAATAGGGTTGAAACAATAATGACTTCTTTTGGAATACCGTTAGATAATCATCTTATGATGATGAGCATTATAAGAGAATGGGTTAGGCTTAAATATTTGAATATTACTTTGCAAAATTTAGCTTTTGAAGATAATGAACTTTATTCGGAAATTGAAAAATTACGTATGCAGTATGGATTGAGATCGATATTCCGATACGTGTGGAGAGAGAGTCCGGAAATTGGTCCTATATATACACGTTCGGACACAAGAATTAGAGGATTGATATTCAGGACTATGGAACTTAACAGATTACATGAATTTGAAACTGATCCAAGTTTGAAGACTGGATATCGTAATGAAATTCAGACGATATATCAGGAATTAGCCTCACTGCTATTAGCTCAGAATTCTAATTTGCTTAATAAAGAAGGATTAAACGATGAAGATATATCTAATATAATTTATAATTCAGAGTTCATTCGCTTGAAATCTTTACCATTTCCTAATGATTTAGTTTCTGTTATTCGATCTGCGCATCAAGAACAAGTAGGTAAAAAGAGAGAAGAAGAACGATTAGCCGAACAACAACGAAAAGACGCGAGAGAAAAACCGTATCGAGAATTTTTGGATCAAAAAAGTAGTTTACTTGAGTTCGCCCCTTTATCCGCTGATAATTTTGAAAGATTATTTCTAGAAGAAGATTCTGTTTTTCAGTTAAAATTTCCGAATTGTTTTTTAGTTGCGGCTTTTAAAAGTTTATCATATTTTCCACATTTTGATTTTATCATTCGAAATGCAATGAAAGTTAATATAGAAAGAAAATGGCTTGGATTGCAAAAAACAGACTATTGGGAGGTCAGAATCCCACTGCTTGATCCAAATGGGAAATGGATAACAGTTAAAGAAAAAGATCTTTCAGGAGATGGAGATGATAGAAAAGGCGATGAAAGTGTTGGCGGAGGGAAAGGATATAAAATTTTGGAAGCGGCTTTATTAATATCAAAATATGGAAAAGCAGATCGATCAGAAATTAAAGGAGGATTCGGACATCATGTGTTAATTGATTTACTCGGTAAAAAATATATAGAAAAAGAATTAATTACAGAAGGAGAAAACAAATTTCATAATCCTTTAAATACTCGAGCATATAATCAGGCAACGAGGTTTTTACCAGATGTTGATGATGAGTCATCGCAACATTCCCAAGAAGTTTTGGATGTTATTCAGTTTTTTAATCAGTTCGATCCTCGTTATGATATCGCAACCACAAATACTCCTCGTAAACGAGAGCAACAAAGTGAATTTATTTCAGTAACTGATGTGAATAGTAAAGAAGTACAATTAATACGTCAACATGCGTATTCAGTTATTAAGCTTGATCATCATGATGATACGGTATCTGTTATAGATCCAGGAGATAATGATAATATAATTACATTATCATATCCTGTTTTTTTATCAGGATTTGCACAGATTTCTGGTGTAAAAATTAATTATGAGGAATGGCTTAAAAATTAAGTTTAGAAAAATTTCCCCTTATAAATCGCTTTTTTTCCGAGTTTTTCTTCGATTCTAAGCAGTTGATTATATTTCGCGATTCTATCTGTTCGGCAAAGCGAACCGGTTTTGATTTGACCTGTTCCCATAGCCACTGCGAAATCAGAAATTGTTGTGTCTTCAGTCTCTCCTGATCGATGCGAAACTATGCAGTTCCATTTGGCTTTTTTGGCCATTTCAATAGCTGAAATTGTTTCAGTTAGCGTGCCAATTTGATTTAATTTGATCAAAATTGCATTGCCACATTTTTCATCAATAGCTCTTTTTAACCTTTTAGTATTGGTAACGGTAAAATCATCAGTAACAATTTGAATTTTTTGCCCAAGAGCTTTGTTCATTTCTGTCCAACCGGTCCAGTCATCTTCATTAAGCGGATCTTCAATGGATACAATCGGATATTTTTTGACTAAATTTTTGTAAAATTCAATCATTTCAGTACTAGTAAGTTGCTTTTCTTTTCCATTAACTTTGAATTTATATTTGCCATTCTCAAAAAATTCAGAAGCCGCGACATCAAGCGCAAGAACGATATCTTTTCCAGCTTTGTATCCAGCTTTTTTAATTGCTTCTAGGATTAAATCTAGAGCTTCTTCGTTATTTGGTAGATTTGGGGCAAAACCTCCTTCATCGCCTACGCCTATACCTAAATTATTAGTTTTAAGAATTTTTTTAAGATTATGAAAAATTTCCGCTCCCATTCTAAGAGCTTCTTTGAAATTTTTTGCTCCAATTGGCGCGATCATAAATTCTTGAATATCAAGTCCGCTATCGGCATGAGCTC
>MFXJ01000097.1:4327-5279 GCA_001787465.1 Candidatus Peregrinibacteria bacterium RIFOXYB2_FULL_32_7
TTAAATATGCAAATAAATCTTTGTTTTGAGAGTTAGCCGCGCAGTAGGCATTGGCAAGAGATACACCTAAAATCGCATTTGCTCCAAGACGACCTTTGTTTTCAGTTCCATCTAATTCAATTAAAGTTTTATCAAGTTTTTTCTGATCAGTAATTTCAAAGCCTTTTAATTTTTGATTAATTTCGTTATTGATATTAGAAACAGCTTTTAAAACACCTTTTCCAAAATATCGATTTTTGTCATTATCTCGAAGTTCGATTGCTTCATGCACTCCAGTTGATGCTCCGCTTGGGACAATTGCTTTACCAAATGAACCGTCATTAGCTTGAATTTCTACTTCAACTGTTGGATTGCCGCGCGAATCTAAAATTTCACGAGCATGAATTTTGGAGATTTTGATCATATGAAATTATTAAATTGTTAAATTATCGCATAAGGATTGTAAATCAAATTTATTTTTTTGCAAAATTAGTTTAAGCTGTTTTAGGTATTAAACCTTTTAACTAAATTATTATGAAAATAAAATATAATGGCGGATCTCAATTTATTTTTAATGGCAAGAAAGTTTCGCTTGCTTTGAATCCTAGTAATGATTTAAAAACTGATATTGTCCTTTTGAGTAAAGAATCAAAAGATGTAGTTTTTGCAAATTCAAAAGTTTGTGATTGGCCTGGCGAGTATGAAATAAGTTCAGTTCCTATCATAGGCGTTCCGGTTTTGGGGAAAGATTTTGTTATTTATAGGTTTACTATTGATGATATTAGTATTTGTTTTTTGAAAGGAGTTTCAGAGATTTTGAATGATGATGTTTTGGAAAAAATTGGCGATATTGATGTTTTGTTAATTTCTATAGGAAATGGGCCTGATACTTTGGACGCAAAAAAAGCTCATGATATTTTTGAAGATATTGATCCTAGGATAGTTATTCCTTTTGAATATGACCTTGAAAATT
>MFXJ01000097.1:5517-7279 GCA_001787465.1 Candidatus Peregrinibacteria bacterium RIFOXYB2_FULL_32_7
ATTAAATTTGTGATTTCTTCAGGTAATTTTTCATCAGCTGTAGTTTTTAGAATTCCAAATACAGAATCAAATTTTTTGGTTAAATTTTTAATTTCCTTGATATCATTTTGTGTAAGTTTTTGTTCGTCAATTAATTTATTAACTTCTTTTATTAATTCAAAAAGTGCAGAAAGAGCTCCGGAAGTATCGAAATCATTATCCATATATTTCTCAAAATTTTCTTTTCCGGAATTTAAAATTTGTTGAAGGTTTACGAAACTTTGGGCTGAATAGTTTTTGTAATTGTCTAGTCTAAATACAAATTCCTGAATTCGTTTGAGGGAATTTTTTGCTTGATTTAGTACGGTGTCTGAAAAATCAATTGGATTTCTGTAATGTTGAGAGATAAGTAGATATCTAACAACTAATGGATCATATTTTTTGAAAATATCTTTAAGTAAGAAAAAATTTCCAAGTGATTTGCTCATTTTTTCATTATCCACTTTCACAAATCCATTATGGAGCCAGTATTTAACAAAAGTTTTGCCAGTATAACTTTCGCTTTGTGCGATTTCACATTCATGATGAGGAAAAATTAAATCAAGTCCGCCTCCATGGATGTCAATTGTCTCTCCGAAGATATCGAAATTCATAGCGCTACATTCTATATGCCAGCCAGGACGACCAGCGCCGAAGGGACTATCCCATGAAGGTTCATTTTCTTTTGATTTCTTCCATAATACAAAATCTTGGGGATTTTTTTTCTTTTCATCTTTGGTAATTCTCGCACCAGCTTGAAGCTCTTCTAAATTTTGTCCTGATAATTTGCCATAGTTAGAGAATTTTGTAATGTCAAAATAAACACCATCAGTTAGTTCATAAGCCACACCTTTTTCTTCCAAAGCTTTTACCATTTTGATCATAGTTTCAATATGTTCAGTTGCTTTTGGTTGTTTGTTTGGTTTCAAAATATTTAAAGCAGAATAATCTTTTTCGTATTCAGGAATAATTTTGTCAGCTAATTCTTTAACAGTTATTTTTTCTTCATTAGCTCTTTTAATCATTTTGTCATCAATATCGGTATAATTGGAAATAAAAATAACCTCATAGCCTTTATAAATTAAATATCGTCGAATAACATCAAAAGCACAGGCAGAGCGACCATGGCCAAGATGAGCATTATCATAAACAGTTGGACCGCAAAGATACATGGAAACTTTATTTTTTTGCAGTGGCTTAAATGTTACTAGAGTTTTTGTAGAGGTGTTATAGAGTTTTAGCACGATCTTAAATTTTAGGTTTTTGTAAAAAAGAGATGCTCCAGTGGAGCATCTCTAAGATGCAAGAATGCTTATCAAAATCCACCTAATCACATCTAGTCCTATTAAAGCTACAACTGCTGAGAAATCTAGCATGCCTATTCGAGGAGTGATTTTTTTAGCTAGATCTAAAATTGGTTCCGTAGTATCAATCAGAATTTTCATTATTGGACCTGAAATCGGTGTTCGAAGCCAAGAAATTATTACTCTGGCAATAATCGCAAAGCTTAAAATTTGAAAAAATATATTTATTGCGTTTAATAGAAAATTGTTTATTGGCATGAAGGTTTAGGAAAAAGGAAATTAATTTTCAAAATTGGGATTGTTTTTTATGAATGCGCAGAGGCCTTGTTGGACACGGTTTTCAAATTTATCATTTTCTTTTGCGTACTCACATAATCTAGGTAGACTAGTTTGAACTACTGGGTAATCTAAAATTGGAGTAAACAGATAAATGAAAAGTA
>MFXJ01000097.1:7372-10978 GCA_001787465.1 Candidatus Peregrinibacteria bacterium RIFOXYB2_FULL_32_7
GGACCAGATTCGGGTACATTTTCAACACCTTGTTCTTCAAAATTAATTTTTTCTTCAATAATTTCTTCGCTTTTTTCAATTTCAAGTTCGTCTGAAAATGATTGTTCAATTGAGTCGTCGGCGCTGGCATGAAAATTTTCTGAATTAAAAATCTGAGTCGGAGTGGCGCTGACGATCTGGCTTGGAATTTCACTTTCTAAATTTTCTGAATCAACGGCGGTAACAGCAAAATAATAAACAATTTCATTCTCGAGATTAGGTATATACCAGCTCGTATAACTATCGAACGTGTCAACAGTGAAGTTTAAATTATCAGCTTGCGTTCCATAATAAATTTTGTAGTTTTTTATAAATTTATCTTCAGCATTGCTTTCAGCCACTTCCCAGCTGAGAGTTATTTTATTAGCTTCAATATTCGTTACTTCTAAACCTGTAACTTGATTTGGATACGTTAAATTATCTAAATCTTCCAGTTTAGGTTCAGGCGCAGGTTCGCTAATTGAATTTTCTAAATTATTTTGGTCAATAAGATTTTCTGATTTAGTTTCAGTATCAAGAGGACTTTCTGGTTCGGGTTCAGCAACTTTCAAAGTAGCTACTGCATTATATATACCTTCTTGACCTAATTGATCCACCAAAATAACATCGACATTATATTCTCCTCCGTTTGTTGGAGCTTGAAGTTTTACGCTGTATTCTCCGGTGTGATCACTGTCCTCAGCTAAATCAGTGATTTTGTCATTGATAATTACTGAAACTTGCGCAAGATAAGGTTCGCTAAATACAGTAATAAACATCGTATCGCCACTTTTAATATTTTCCGGACTGACTTTAATTTCTTCTACCTTAGCCGCTGATGTATCAATTTTGAAACTGATTTCTTCTGATTGAGCGTTGTCTGCTTTGACAAAAATTGTATATAAACCATTTTCAAAAGAGAGGGTTTTTGAAAATTTTCCGTTATCATCGCTAGTGGTTTCATCTAATAAATTATTATTAACGTAAATTTCTATTGTGCTTTCTTTTGGTCCAGTGCCACTAAAAGTTATAGATCCTGTATATGTTCCAGCTTTTGGACTGGTTAGGGTAATTTCTGAATTTGTTTGCGTTTTATTACTTTCGCTTTTAGTTAGATTCGTATCAGAACTGCTCTTATTCTTTACTGAAAATTCAACGCTTGTTTTGAGGCTATAGTTATTAATATCATTTATAGTTAAAGTTTGTGTTCCTGGGGTGAAAAAAGTAAAAGCTAAGTTAAAAGTATGCGCCCCAAGATCAGTATCTTTAAATTTATATGGTTCTTGTGGGATCGTGGCAATTTCATCTGTTGTTGAAAATAAAATTTCTCCAAGATAACTTAAAACAGTATTATCATCTTGATCTTGAATAGTAACAGTAAGGTTTACAGTCTCACCAGCTAAGACTTCTTCTTCCAAGCCTTCTATTTTAAATTTAGTGGCAGTGCCATAATCTTGATCGGCTTTGGCAATATTAAATAAGCTTGCATATCCGAAATCACCTCCTACAGATGAAGTCTCACTCGAACTATCAATAAAAACCACTTCCAGTCGTTCTTGAAAAATTTGATTCTTTAAAGGATCAAATACAGCGATATTTGATTTACCAGATTCGGTTGATTTGATTCCTGCTCTGATAATCCCATTTCCATCAGTTGAAAAATCTTTGAAAGTTACGCTGTCTGATTTTCGGCTGGGAATTAAATTTACTGAATAATCAGGAATTGGGTTTGAATTTTTATCAAGTATTTGAATTTTTAAATTTATTTCGTCTTGACCATTGGCTATGGCTACAGTTGAGCCTTCAACACGCAAATCAGAATTATTATAGTCGGGCTCGCCTGGATAAATTTCAAAACCACAGCTTAAATATTGTTTATAGGCTGTGTCTTGATAACTAATAGTATATTTCCCAGTTTTTTCTAAATGAAACGGATCAATTTCTGTATAGATTAAGCCTTTTATATCAGTTTGTTCGATCAAAATCACTTTGCTGTTATCTGGTTTAGTTAAAGTTACAATTCCATTTTCATTTGGATTTGACTCTATTTCAAGGAAAGAACCAAGTCCAGAAATCGTGTCATAACAAACAATATTGCCATTTTTTGCGAAAGCGTTCGTGAAAGATAGACCTGAAATTAAGGATACAGAAAGAAAGAAAGAAATGAATTTTTTTAAAAATTTAATATCCATAACGAAAATTATTATACAACATAAAATCTATTTATTATACAGCAAAATAAGTTTTTTTTGTAGGAGATGAAGTAAAGATTAAAGTGTTTTGACTTGTTTCTGATTTAAAAATATGGTGCAGTCCTATTTAATGCTGGTTGAATGGTAAAATGGTTGATAGAAATATTTGTAGGGTGCGCATATTTAGGGTGCGCATATTTAGGGTGCGTATATTTATATTTGTATGGTGCGCATATTTGTATTTGTAGGTGCGCATATTTGTATTTGTAGGTGCGCATATTTGTATTTGTAGGTGCGCATATTTGTATTTGTAGGTGCGCATATTTGTATTTGTAGGGTGCGCAGCATATTTGTATTTGTAGGGTGCGCAGATCTGCGCACCCTACAAATACAAATATGCGCACCATACAAATATATGCACCCTACAAATATTTCCATAGCGTTTATTTGATTATCATCGCATCTCCAAAACTATAAAACCGATATTTTTTCTTTATTGCTTCTTTATATGCTTTGAAAATGAAATCTTTTTCGGCGAGGGCTGATACTAACATGAGAAGAGTACTTTTTGGCAGATGAAAATTTGTGATTAGGCTGTTGATAAATTTGAATTTATATCCTGGATAAATGAAAATATTTGTTTCTTCAGTTTTAGGTTTCAAAATTCCATTTTCATCAGTACAGCTCTCAAGTACGCGTACAGAGGTTGTACCAATCGCGATGATTCTTTTGCCCTGTTTCTTTGCAGAATTAAGTCTTTTTGCGGTTTCTTTATCTATTGAAAACCATTCCGAGTGCATTTTGTGATCTTTTATATTATCAGCTTTGACAGGGAGAAAAGTGCCGAGTCCGACATGAAGAGTGACAAATTCGGTTTGAATGTTTTTATTTTTTAATTTTTTTAAAAGTTCTTCGGTGAAATGAAGACCGGCTGTTGGCGCGGCAACTGAGCCTTTTGCATTCTCATCAGCGTAGATGGTTTGATATGAGTTTTCGTAATCATTTTGATTTTTGGTGATGTAGGGAGGAAGAGGGGGATGACCATATAATAGAGGTGATTCGCCCGCCTGCCCGCCTTGTCCAATTCGGACAGGAATGACATTTGTGTCGGGCAGGTGAGATGTGAATTCCAGGTTGCGGGAGCCATCTGAATTTATGGATTTTACAATAGCGGTGGTGTTTGAAAGTCTTTTTTTATCTTTTTCTAAGATTTGAAAAATATTATTTAGTTTAAATTTTTTGCCTGGCTTAACTAAAGCAGTCCAATTATTTTGATCGATTTGTTTTAATAGAAAAATCTCGTAGGGTTTTGAAGTTTCTGAATTTGCAGTAGCAAAAAGCCGAGCTGGAATTACCATTGATTTGTTAAAAACCAGTACATCATTTGAGTTTAAAA
>MFXJ01000098.1 GCA_001787465.1 Candidatus Peregrinibacteria bacterium RIFOXYB2_FULL_32_7
CGTTAGAATACGGAATAATTAAATTTAAAGATACAAAAGCTATCAAAATAACTTGAGATAAAAATTTTTTCATAAAGATTTTTAAAAAAAATACAAAGAAATTATAACAAAAAATTTAATATTGTCATTTTTAAAGCAAAAGAGCCTATTTTTCCTTGACAATTTTATTTAAAAAAGTTTAAATAATATCCTTAAACTCTTATTCTCTAATTTTTTATTTATGGGAGCAGAAACAGAACAAAGTTCATCGATTAATGAAGCGATAAGATTATTAAAAAGCATAGAAGAATTAACAGATCCTTCAGCGAAAGAAGTAATACTTGCTCTTGCACTTAAAACAGCAAGAAGAGACATTCAAAAAAGGCTTTGTCCTGAAGCAGAGAGAATGGTAAAAGAAGCTTTAATATTGCCACCTAGTATAAACAATATTTTTCGAAATGTAATTCTAGCGCTAACAGTGGCAGGATTTGCAGTTGCAGGCACAATACATTTAGGAGATAAAATAGCACTAGAACATATTGCTAATGAGGATATAACTTGTATTACAGATACAGGAAATTTAACAGATCCAAAATCAGGAGTGCCTATGAGAACAAGAACATTTCCTAACCGAGATGTATATCTTACTCTAGGAGTTTGCCCTGAAGTTGAAACAGAAAAATCTGAATAACATTTTTTTTGTTTAAATTTAAATCTTTTACGCAAATTTTTACAACATAGTATTTTGTGCTATTGTACTTTTTGCTTAATTAAAAAATTTTAATTTTTAAGGACTATACATCCTTAACAATTATGAAAAAAAAAGTAGCCATCTTTGGATCTACCGGCTCAATCGGTACGCAAGCTCTTGAAGTAATTAAATCTCAAAGTGAGTTTTTTGAAATCAGTTTTTTAGTAGCTAAAAAAAATGTAACAATTTTAGAAAAACAAATAGAAGAATTTCATTGTGGAGGTCTTTTAATTGAAAATCAACCGGAAACAACAAAAAAAAAGATTAATGATATTATCAATTTTTCCAATATTATAATTATTGCTATCCCTTCGGAAGAAGCTGTTTATCCTACGATTCAAGCCTTGAAAATGGGGAAAAAAGTTTTACTCGCATCAAAAGAAGCTTTGATCGCTGAAGGAGAAAAAATTATGGCAATTAAATCTGGTCAACTACTGCCAATTGATTCGGAACTTGTGGCTCTTTGGCAATGTTTAAATGGTAAAAACATTAAAGATGTTGAGAAAATTATTTTAACAGCTTCAGGTGGTCCATTTTTTGGAAAAAAGAAAAAGGATTTAGAACATGTTTCTTTAAAAGAAGTTTTAAATCATCCAACTTGGAAAAATATGGGAAAAGAAATTACTGTAAATTCCGCGACCTTAATGAACAAAGGATTTGAAGTAATTGAAGCTCATCATTTTTTTGGAATTCCTTATGAAAAAATTGAGGTCTTAATCCATCCCCAAAGTTTAGTACATGGAATTGTAATCTTCAAAGATGGAAATACTATTATGCATGTAGCCAAAAATGACATGAAACTTTTCATTTCCTGGGCTCTAAATTATCCAAAAGTACAAAAAAATATTTTTGAAAAAATAAATTTAGTTGGAAAAAAGTTAGATTTTTTTGAAGCTGATCATGAAACTTTTCCTGCTCTTAAATTAGCCTATAAAGCAGGTCAAAAGGGAGATAAAGCTACTAAAAAGCTTTTGAGAAAAAATAAAGAAAATGTAAGAAAATTTCTGGAAGGAAAGAAAAAATTTGTGGAAATTTTAAATTAATTTTTACTTTAAAATTAGTTGACATGCTTTATATTATTTTTTTAGCCGCCGGCGATTCTAAACGTTTTGGCAAAAATTCAAAAATTTTCGCTGATTTAAATGATGAACCTATTTTTTTGCATAGCTTAAAAACTTTTTTAAAATTAAAAGAGGAGAAAAAAATAATTGTAGTTGCAAAACCAAAAGATAAAATTAAAATTAAAAATATTTTAAATCAAAATCAAATTTCAACAGAAATAATTACCGGTGGAAAAACTAGACAAGAATCTGTTTTCAAAGGATTTGAATGGATAAATAATAAAATCCATAAACCACATATAAAAAATCATCTTATCATCCACAATGCCGCCAATCCCCTTGTTACTTTAAAAGAAATTCAAAATTGTTTAAAAACTGCCAAGAAATATGAATGTAGCGCTGTAGGGAATAAAATTCATGACACCATAAGATATACCAATAGACAACAAACTAGTACACTAGTACGTAAAAACCTTTATTTGATGCAAACTCCACAAATTATTCGATTTGATATTTATAAAAAAGCCTATGAATTCGCAAAAAAAATTGGATTTGAAGGAACGGACGATATTAATTTGGTAGAAAATTATTTAAATGAAATGAAAAATAAAATACAAATAAAAATAATCCCTGCTTCGCGACAAAATTTTAAAATTACAACAAAAGAGGATTTGAAATTAGCAAATAAAATTTTAAATAAAAATTCTAATTATCAAAAAATAGGCATAGGAGAAGATAGTCACGATTTTGACAAAAAAGGGTATTTAACATTAGGCGGATTAATTTTAAAAAATTATTTTAAACTCAAAGCCAATTCTGATGGCGATGTTATGATTCACGCTCTTTGCAATGCTCTTTCATCCGCTTTGGGTGGAAAATCACTAGGTTCATTTGCTGATAAACTTTGCTTAAAAGAAAAAATTACTAATAGCAAAAAATTTCTAGAACCGCTTTTGATTAATTTAAAAAAGAAAAAAGAAAAAATTCAATCGCTTTCATTTTCATTGGAATGTGAAATCCCTAAAATTGATGAAATTTCCGATAATCTAAAAAAATCCATTGCAAAAATTCTTAAAATTTCCAAAAGTAAGATTGGAATCACAGCCACAACAGGCAATAAAACTACAACATTGAGAGGGGTAAAATGTAGCTGTATAATTTTAATAACACAAAATTAAATTTTCGTTTAAGTATTTGACATATCCTTAAATTTACGTATAAATTATAAAAGCTATAAGCTTTATTTTTTATATTTTATACAATTTTATGAAAAAAATATTTTTGGGAATTTTAATTTTAATACTACTTCTTCCACAAATAGTAAAAGCTGAATCTTCTATTGCAACTGGATGTGGTACTTATCACAAAAATGCTGATGGCACTTGTCAGGATTTAAGTTTTGAAACCAATAGTTTTAGCTGTACGGATGAAGATGGACTTTGTTATAAACTTCAAAATTTAAGTAAGAATTTTCAAATATTTAATTTAAATTCCGATAAAGAGCAAACAGAAGTTACAGATAATGATAATAGTTGGTATGAGCAAAATCAGGAACAATATGTAGAATTAAGTTATAATCTTGAAAGTATTTATAAATATTTTTATGAAAAATTTGGCAGAAAAGGATATGATAATAATTATGGATTATTAAAAGCAAATATCCAAGAATCTGGAGATGGAGCTAATGCAGGTTATTATAAAGATTCGCAATATGCTGAATTAAATTTTTTTAATGGATTAGATAATATTTATGGAGTTATGAATATATTAGAAATAACTGCACATGAATTCACACATATTTTTACGAACTATGAAGTAAATTCATCTATTGGTAATGTTGACGCAAAAACTATTAATGAAGCATTTTCTGATATTTTTGGTGTTTTTATTAATTATTATATTAATGGTGAATTAGATTTTTTAAATAGTGATGAGATATCTAATTCTCATAAAGTAGATAGAAGCTTATGCGATCCTGAATCGGCTGGTGATCCGGAACATTATTCTAATTATTATAATGATCCAACTAATAACGCTATGTCCTATGTAAATACTGGCTTTATTAGTATTATTTTTTGTCATTTAATTCAGGGTGGCACAAATAACACATCATTAATTACTACAAGTCCTATAGGTTTAGAAAAACTAGAAAAGATACTTTATTATACAATGGATAATGATTTTTTGGATTTTCTATCTTCATATGATGTCCAAAATTATTTTTTAAGCTTTAGAGATGCGATAATTAATAGTGCTACATATCTATCAAAACAAACAGGAAATAATATTGTTAGTAACGATATTATTTCTATAAAAACTGCTTTTAATTCTGTAGGAATAACTTATGACTCAGAATTTTGGTTGATACCAACAATTGTATATCCAGGTAAAGTGGCAGTAATTTCTCCGGGAGCCACTGTGGAAGTAAATATCAACCTAATATCAAAAAATAATTTTAGTAGCAATAATATAAAATTAACACCTACAATTTCTTCGAATTTCCCAGGTAAATTTACTTTACGAACAATAAGCCCTATTTCAATAAATTCTAATGAAACAAAACAGATTATTGGGGATTTAACTTTGAATTCAGATTTTAGTGGCACAACAACTTATTACCTAGATATTTTAGCTGAAGATCAAAATAGTTCCATAAAATTTAATTTACACGGGCTTCCTATTCTTGCTACAAGCAATCCTATTGCGTTAAGCGCAACACCTAAAACAGCATATATAGGAGAAGAAATTGTCATCAATGGGTATAACCTTAATAAAACAAGTTATGTAGATTTTAACGCAGGAGATGGGGAAAGAGTAAGCGCAACAATCACCTCAAAAACATTTGATGTGCTGAAAGTTTTAGTGCCTAATTCATCAGTGGATGGATATATATATGTTAATAATATTGCAATAGGTGATGGTACGGCATACCTTACTTTCGATGTCCTAAGAGAGCCAACCACACTTGAAGTCGGATTGGATAAGCAATTTAGTAGCATAAGTAGCGCTTTGAATGTTTTAGAAGATGGAGATACTATTTTGGTTTATGATGGGACGTACGATGATGTAATATGGTTAATGGACAAAAAAGATATAACTGTTAAATCCAAAAATGGTCCACTGAAAACAATTATAGATGGTAGCAATCAAATGAGTTCTTTATCTGTAATAGATTGCGATCATATTTATATAGATGGTTTTACATTTAAAAATGTAAAATCTGATTTCTTGAAAATATTTAATATTGAGAATTCTAGTTTTGTAATTTCAAATAATATCTTTGAAAATTCTTATGTAAATCAAAAAAACAGTTATGGTCAAGTGTTTAATATTAGAATTTTTGATTCTTATGCCGATAGCACATTCAAAAATGAAGTTAAAGATAATTTATTTAGAAATAATCAAAGTTTGAGTAATAATGGTGAGATTATTAGAGTGTCAATTGAAGTTCCTGAATATAAAATTTATTTAAATAATAATAAAATTTATAATAACTTAAATAATAACAATTTAATTTATTTAACAGGAAACGTTATTTTATTTAATAATTTAATTTATAAAAACAATTCAGGAAAAAATATTATTATTAATGATTCATATTATGGGGATCCTATAATTATGAATAATGTTATATCTGACAATAGTTCCTCAAGTACGACAACTTCATATGCCGGTATTGGAATATACGCCTCTACAGAAGCTAAATTAATGAATAATATTATTTATAATAATCAAAATT
>MFXJ01000099.1 GCA_001787465.1 Candidatus Peregrinibacteria bacterium RIFOXYB2_FULL_32_7
ATTTTATATTAAATTTGTTAAATAGTACAAATAATTAAAAAAGACATTTTTGATCAATTTAGTTGTTTATTTTTTTATAGTTGCTATTTTGATTTACCTTAGAAAAATTTTTATGAATTACAAATATTCAAAAATTTTGTTTTTGACATTAATAGTAATATTGATAGAGATATTAGCTCTTTTGCAATTAAGCACTTCTGGTAAAGAATTAAATATTAATGATGATAATCGTGGATTGATTAGTCAAGATAATAATGATGTTATTGAAGTTGATTATAATAATGGAGAAAATGATCAAAATAATGATAATGAATATACTTTAGATCCATTATCAATTAGTCAAAATTTGCCTGTTACTGCGGAAATAACTCTTGATATGGATTTTATTTCTCAGGCGCCTTATGGAGATTGGGGTATGCCTTATCAAGAGGCATGTGAAGAAGCGTCTCTTGTAATGGTAGAATATTATTTAAGAAACGCTAATTTAAGTTTAGTTATTGCTGATGAGGAAATTTTAGGATTAGTGGAATTTGAAAAAAATCAGAATTATGCAGTTGATACTACTGTAGAAGAAACCGGCAAGATCGCAAAAAAATATTATAATAGGAATTATTATGTTTATTATGGACAACAAGTGACAATAGAAAATATCAAAAAACTTATTTCGCAAGGATATCCTGTTATTGTTCCGTTATATGGAAACGTTTTGGGAAATCCTCATTATAATTATCCTCCGCCTTCTTATCATATGTTTGTAATAATAGGATATAATGAAGAAAATTTTATTACTCATGATCCAGGTACTCGTTATGGTGCTGGTTATGAATATGCTTACGAAACAATTGATAAAGCTATACATAATTGGGCAGGAAGCAAAGAAACTGTGAGTGAGGGGGAAAGGGCAATGTTGGTAGTGGGAAAATAAATTTCCGGATATAATAATTTTTATTATTTGACATTAAATACATCGTAATTTAACATATCAATGTTCATTGATATACGTGTAATGTGAAAAATTGTTGTCAAAATATTGAAGATCTCAAATCTATTGAAAAACTTGTAGATTTTTTACAAGTTATTGCTGAATCTAATAGGTTAAAAATTTTGTGTTTACTTTCTTCTGGTACAAAATGTGTTTGTGAAATTGAAGAGCAATTATTATTGAAGCAAAATTTAGTTTCTCATCATTTAAAAGTTCTTAAAGACGCAGAATTAGTTGTTTTCACGAAACAAGGACAATGGAGATATTATTCTTTAAATAAAAAAAATATAACAAATTTAAAAAATCTTTTTAAGCAAATTTTTTCAAAAAAAGATTTAAAAAAATCTATTACTTGCTAATTTTTTATTATGCCAATTTACAGTTATAAATGTAATCAATGCGAACATAAATTTGATGTTCAGGCTTCTATTGAAGAAAAAGAAAAAGGTTCAGTTAAATTTTCCTGTCCTGAATGTAAAAGTGTTGATACTAAACATGTTTTTAGTTTAAGCGCTATTTTTTCTAAAGATAAAAATGAAAAAGGCGGATGTTGTGGCGGAGGATGCGGGTGTAGATAATTGTGATTCTTTATTTTTTATCCTTTCATATGTTTCAATATATTGCTGATTTTGTTACTTTTCATTTATTTGCCTTGGAGATTGAATCTAGATTAGCTTTGAGTATCAATTTTTTTGTTTACGACACTTTGAAAATTCTTTTTTTAATATTTTTTGTTGTTACCTTAATATCTTTTATTCGTACTTTTATATCTTCCGCTAAAATAAAAAATTTGATGTCCAAATCAAGATTTGGATTAGGAAATTTAGCGGCTTCTTTTCTTGGAGCCATGACACCTTTTTGTTCGTGTTCTTCAATTCCTATTTTTATAGGTTTTTTAAAAGCTGAGATACCGCTTGGAATAGCCTTTTCTTTTTTAATAACTTCACCGCTTGTCAATGAAGTGGCGTTTGTAATTATGGGAGGATTGTTCGGCTGGAATTTGGCAATTTTGTATGCTTTGTCAGGTATTCTATTAGGCGTATTTGCTGGATTGATTTTGGGAACTTTTAATCTGGAAAAAAATATTATTTTAACGCAGGCAGAGAAAAATATAAGTGATCAATATTTGCCAAAAACTTTTTCAGGAAAAATAGAGTATTCTTTTCTTGAAGGTAAAAAAACTTTTAAAAAGCTTTTACCTTATGTCGTTTTAGGAGTGGCTTTGGGAGCAGTGATTCACGGCTATGTGCCTCAGGAATTTTTCATAAATTATATTCAAAAATACAGTTTATTATCAGTGCCTTTGGCGGTAATTATTGGGATTCCAATATATGCAGGATGTTCAACCATTGTGCCGGTGATTTTTAGTATTACTGCTAATGGTGTTCCGTTGGGTACATCTTTGGCATTTATGATGGCAATTGCTGGTTTGTCTTTGCCTGAGGCAATTATTTTGAAACGGGTGATGAAATTCAAGTTATTAGCAATTTTCTTTTTAATTGTGACGATTGGGATAATTATTATCGGATATTTGTTTAATTTTCTTGCTTTTTGAAAAATATGCCTGAACTTCCGGAAGTTGAAACCGTTCGCAGAATTTTAACTCCTTATGTTTTAAATAAAAAAATTATTAAGGTGCAGATTTTGGCTGATAAAATTATTAAAGGAGAAAAAGATTTTGCTCAAAAAATTATTGGACAGAGTTTTACGAAGATTAATAGAAGAGGGAAGCTTTTGATTTTTCAATTATTTCCTTCAAATTTATATTTATGCGCGCATCTGAAAATGACTGGACAATTAATGTACGCAAATAAAAATGTTTTTAAAGTTGGTGGAGGACATGGTGACAATCGGATTGATTTCCATTTGCCGCATCAGTATACGCGGGCGATTTTTATTTTTGAAGATAAAAGTAAGTTGTTTTTTAATGATTTAAGATTATTTGCTTACTTAAAAATTGTTGATAAGAAAATTTTAGAAAAAATTTATTCTGCTTATGGAATTGAACCAGGTTTAGAAAATTTTAACTGGAATAATTTTAAAAATTTATTCAAAAAATCACAACGTAGTTTAAAAGCTTTTTTGTTGGATCAAAGCAAAATTGCTGGTTTGGGTAATATTTATGTTGATGAAATTTGCTATTACGCCAAAATTAAGCCGATGCGAAAAATTTCAGATTTATCAGTGACCGAAATAAAAAGACTTTATACGGCTTGCAAAATAATTATTGCTAAAGCGATTGATCATTGCGGTACAACTTTTCAACATTTTAAAATCATGGAAAATGGAAAAGTTAAAAAAGGCGGTTTTTTTAATTATCTTCAGGTATTTCGACAAGAAGGCAAAGCCTGTAAACGTTGCGGTTCTAAGTATTTGATAAAAAAAATAAAATTCGCTGGTCGGGGAACGCATTTTTGCGATCATTGTCAGGCTTAAACTATTAGTAATTTGCTAATAGTTTAAGCATATTTTTGTTAATAATCAAGACTAAAGCTGGAACTTTTGGTCATTATTAAATGTTATAATTAATACTAAAGATTTTATTTTTTAAAAATTTATTCTATGAGAAAAGTAAATACAATTCGGTCTGCTATTTCTGTTTCATTTTTATCATTATCTTTACTTTTGAGCAGTTTATTTTCATTTAACGTTTTGGCTCAAACTGAAACTACTGGATTTAGTGATGTAGATGAAAGTTATATATATTACGATGCTATACTTTATGTACAAGCGGCAGATATTGTCAAAGGATATCCTAATGGCACTTATAAGCCTGAAAATCCTATTAATAGAGCTGAATTTACTAAGGTTGTTATTAATTCCCAATATACAGATGAGGAAATTCGTTCTTGTACACAAGGGGGTTTTAAAGACATTCCAGTTTTAGAGTGGTTCGCTGGTTATGTGTGTTTAGCTAAACAAGAAGGAATTATTAGTGGTTATTCGGATGGTGATTTTAAGCCTGGTCGTTATACGAATTTTACTGAAGCTTCCAAAGTGATTGTTTCAGCTTATGATTTTGCAGTAGATGCAAATAGTGGCAGTGTTTGGTATGAGCCTTATGTTAAAGTTTTAGATGATAGAAATGCGATACCAACAACTATTGAAAGTTTAAGTGCTAAATTAACACGAGGAGAAATGGCGGAAATTATTTATAGATTGGATAATAATATTACTGACAAGCCTTCATTAACTTATGATGAATTGGTAACGGCTGATAATAGTCAGAATGAAGATGATGAAGACGAACAAGAAGTGGAAGAATATGAGGTATATATGCAAAATTCAGCTTTTGTGCCAAGTACATTAACAATCAAAATAGGGGATACTGTGGTTTGGGAAAATGGAGATGCTTATGCTCATACAGTTACCAGTGGAACCCCGGAAAGTCCTTCAAATTTATTTGATAGTAATAACCTTGATGAAGGCGAAACCTTTAGTTATAAATTTGAAGTAGCTGGAACATTTCCATATTTTTGCAAGCTTCATACTAATATGAAAGGTACGGTTGTTGTAGAGCCAGTGGATGAAAATGAAGATGAAGAAGAAAATGAAGAAGGCGATGATGTGTCAGAATTTGATTTAATATTAGTTGATACGGATAACATTACTACGGAAGTGAATATAGAAGGGCAAATTTATTTATACCAAGAAAATAATTTAGATTATCAAATTAAAATTGATGGACTTACGGATAAAATCACCTCAGCATATTTTTATTTAGTAAGTGCTGTTAATTCGCCTTTGCAAACAGTTAACTTTGTTGGTTGGGAGGCGGCGGGAAAATGGCGGGTGAAATCAACTTGGTCTGATTTAAGTACAGAAGAAATAACCGCACTTATGAATGATCAACTTTATTTAAAAATTAAAACTGAAGAACAAGGAGATATTGAGGTACAAGTTAAATAATAAAAATATTTTATAAAACAAAATCTATAAAAATCAATCATTAATTTATGAACATTTTGAAACTTTTTTGTAAATTGGTTAATGTAAAGAATGTAGTTAGTCGAATTTAATAAATTCAAAATAGTTTTTTATTTCCTTAATTTTTTTATATGAAAACTTTTAAAAAAGTTGTTTCAGCAATGTTAACTGGGACAATGATGTTGATGCTTATGCCAGTAGTGGCATTTTCAGCTATTACAACACGAACTCAAACTTATACTGTTAACACGGTACTTTCTACTGAGTACTTAGTGCAAAGTAGTGGCGACCTTAATGGCGCTCGTATCGGTGTAGTTGCTGTTGATACTGTAGATACTACAGATACAACTAGCGATGTCTTAGGTATGATTTATTATAAAAGCCATATGGAATATCCAGATGGCGCTTTTGAAGGTACTATTACAAACGACACATTAGTTTTAACTGGTAATTGGGTAAATGCTTATGAAACTGTTACGGGAACTATTTCCATGACTTTTAAAGTAACAGGCGATACAACTGCAACTTATGTTGTTAGTGGTACTGGCACTTTAACTTCATCTGATGATTCTGTGACAACAACAGAAGATTTTACATTTTCTCAAACGCCAAGAGGCAAATATGCTCAACATGAAATGG
>MFXJ01000100.1 GCA_001787465.1 Candidatus Peregrinibacteria bacterium RIFOXYB2_FULL_32_7
ACAAAAGTTTTGGAACTTTTACGCCAGCCTTTGGAAGACAGAAAAATTACTATCGGAAGAGCAATGAGTACTTTAAGTTTTCCAGCTCATTTTATGTTTATTGCCGCTAGGAATCCATGTCCATGCGGTTTTTTAACTGATCAAGAAAAAAAATGCGCCTGCACAAACATGCAAATTCAAAAATATCAAAAAAAAATTTCTGGACCGCTATTAGATAGAATAGATTTAATCATTGAAGTCCCTCGTCTAGAATTTAAAAAACTTGCTAGCCAAGAGCATAACGAAAGTTCAAAAATCATTCTGGAACGAGTAAAAAAAGCTAGAAAAATTCAACAAGAAAGATTTAAAAATTTAAAAATTTTCTCAAACAGTGAAATGGATTCAGGTCTAACAAAAAAATTCTGCGTTTTAGATGAAAAAGGAATAGATTTAATGAAACAAGCAGTAGCAAATCTCCAATTATCAGGCCGAGGCTATTTTCGAGTTTTGAAAGTAGCTCGGACTATTGCGGATTTAGAAGAGAATGACAATATTCTAAATAAACATTTAGCTGAAGCCTTACAGTATCGAGGGAAAGAATTTTGATCTCGTAGGGCTTAAGCCCTTGTTTTCTTATTTTTTTTCTCTTATTCTAAATCCACAATTATTAAAAAATTTATAATTTATAATTATTAAAAAGCCTGAACTCCTAGCTCCAGTTGGATCTTTTGCCGCTCTTCAAGCCGCTATTAATGCTGGTGCGAACAGTGTATTTTTTGGCGTTAAACAATTAAATATGCGAGCAAGATCGTCTTATAATTTTGAACTTGAAGAACTTGAAGAAATAGTAGCTCGTTGCAGACCTAATAATGTTAAAACTTATATTACCTTAAACACTTTGCTTTATGACCATGATATGAATTTAATGCAAAAAATTGTTAAAAAAGCCAAAAAAGTCGGTATTGATTCAATGATTGTTCAAGATATGGCAGTAATTGAATATGCCAAAAAAGTTGGAATGCCACTGCATATTTCTACGCAAATGTCAGTTTCAAATCTCCCTTCAATTAAATTTTATTCAAAATTTGCGGACACAATTGTTTTGGCTAGGGAACTAGATCTAAAAATGATGAAATATATTTGCGATAAAGTTAAAGAAGAAAATATTTGTGGACCAGCTGGCGATTTAGTGAAAATTGAAGTATTTATTCATGGCGCTCTTTGCATTGCCCAAAGCGGACGTTGCCAAATGAGCTTACTTCAAGGAAATGCCTCAGCGCAAAGAGGTGCTTGTTTGCAAGAATGCAGAAAAGCATATTTAGTAACTGATATTGAAACTGGAAAACAAATGCAGATTAATAATGATTATGTTTTAAGCCCAAAAGATCTTTGCGCTTTACCTTTTTTAGATAAAATTATTAATACCGGTGTAAGTATTTTAAAAATTGAAGGTCGAGGTAGAACGGCGGATTATGTTCATGTAGTTACCTCAATTTATAGAGAAGCAATAGAAGCCATTGCTGAAAATAAATTTGACAAAGTCAAAATTAAGAAATGGATGGAAAGACTAAAAACAGTTTATAATCGTGGATTTTGCGAAGGATATTACTTAGGACAAGCTCTGCCAGATTTTACAAAAGGCTATTCCGGCAATATTTCAACCGAAGAAAAAACTTTTGTCGGTCTTATCAATCATTATTTTGACAAAGCCAAAGTAGCAGAAATAAACTTACAAGCTTACGGCTTGAAAAAGGGAGAAAAAATAGTTATAATTGGAAATACAACCGGCGTTATCTATGAAAAAATTGAAAAAATTATGATTGATGAAAAATTTATAGATGAAGTCAAACACCCAAATTTGATTACAATTCCAATATCAAAAAAGGTGAGAAAAAATGATAAGGTCTATATATTAAAAAAACGTAATTAATTTAAAATTTAAAAAAATGTCCAAAAATTCAAAAATCATTCACCAACGAAGCGAATGTATTGGTTGCGGCATGTGCGCTTCCATTGCCCCACAAACCTGGAAAATTAATGAAGAGGATGGGAAAGCAGATTTAATTGGTGCCGAAAAAAAAGGCGGTCTTTATATTACTGAAATCTTTGATTGCGATTTAGAAACTAATAAAATGGTAGAGGATAGTTGTCCAATGGGGGTTGTTAAAATCGAATCATAAATATTTATTATTGTTTATTTTCTCTGGCAATAAACTCTCTTTTGTATAGATTTCATATCCCTGCCCATAACCTAAATCTTTCATCAATTTTGTCGGTGCATTTCTAATTTGCATTGGAATAGGCAAATTCCCATATTTCTTCACATCTTCCTGAGCTTTCCTATAGGCATTATAAGCTGATCGATCTTTTTTGCATTGGCAAAGATAAACAACTCCATGAGCTAAATTAATTTCACATTCAGGCAAACCAATAGTTTCAACCGCTTTAAAAATCTCATTAGCAACAACCAAAGCTGTTGGTTGCGCCATGCCAATATCTTCGCTGGCGAAAATTACCATGCGCCTAGCGATAAACTTTGGATCTTCGCCAGCGTCAATCATTCGCGCTAAGTAATACAAAGCCGCATCAGCCTGACTAGCGCGCAAGCTTTTTATAAAAGCGCTAATAACGTTATAATGCTCATCGCCTTTTTTATCATAACGAATAAATTTCGACTGCAAAGTGTTTTTTAAGTTGGCAAGATTTATTTTTTTATAAAGTTTCAAAACATTTTCAATCATAGTAATCATTTGCCGAGCATCACCATTCGCAAAATTAATCAACCACTCAATAACTTCTTTTTCTAATTCTGAATCTATCCTTTTAATAATTTCTTCTAGTTCCTCATCTTTTAACGACTCCAAAACAAAAACTCGACATCGGGAAAGTAAAGCTGGAATGACTTCAAAGCTAGGATTTTCTGTTGTGGCTCCAATCAAAACAATTTCTCCATTTTCAACATAAGGAAGCAAAAAATCTTGTTGCGCCTTATTAAAACGATGAATTTCATCCAAAAATAAAACTTTTGATTTACCCCAAGAATTTTCTTTGATAATATTTCTAATCTCCTCTTTACCAGCAGAGACGGCCGAAAGTTCATATAAAACCGCATCTAAATTTTTGGCGTAAATTTTAGCCAAAGTTGTTTTCCCGACTCCAGGCGGTCCCCAAAGAATAAACGAAAATAAATGTTTGTTTTTTATCGCATACTGCAAAGGCTTATTCTCACCAACTAAATGTGTTTGGCCAACAAATTCTGCTAAAGATTGTGGGCGAAGTTTTACAGCAAGAGGTTGCATTTAAAATAAATTGTTATAATTTACTATTTCTAGAATAGGTGAGCAAAAACTCAGTGTCAAATATTTTTTAAAAAAGTTTCTAAAAGATTGAACATTTGATATATTTTCTTTAAGATAAAATCCCACTTAAAAAAATTTCCTATGCCAAATTATGATCAAAATTTATCAATACCTAGTGAAGAACAAATCAAAGAATATTTAAAATCACTAGGACTTGAAGGGAATCCTGATGAGATCAGTTTTAAAGACGCCATGAATAACGCTCTTCAAAAATTAAACGAAAATTTTGAAGATGGTGGCACTTGCCATCGACAATGGTGTCAAGATATGGGCGAATGTTTGTGGGTAACTCTGCGTAATTTACAAACTGATTTTAATGAACGATTTTTTGACAGCGAATTAAAAGAAGAAGAGTTGATTATTAACGATCAAGATCTGATTCATTTTATAAAAAACGGCTGTGATTTAGATGAAAACTGGTATGACCATAATAGTTTTGAAAATCAAGTTATCGCTTTTGTTACTGAAATTATTCAAGCACTTGAATTTTCAAATATTTCAGATAATAGTTTTGAAACGATACTGTCCGATAGCCAAGTACAAGAATTTGGACAAGCCTTATATAATCTTCTAAGGCACTCTCTTAAATTAGGCAATTTATCAAAAATAAAAGAAAATATTTCTCAAATAAAAAATTTTTTAAGAAATAATGAAATTTTCATCAAAGAAGATAATAATGATTTTTTACTTAGAATAAAAACATTGACAAATCTAAAAAAATGATTTACAATCGCTTCCTTTATTTGCAATCAGCCAAATAAATAATTAATATATTTATAACCTAAATTACTTGTTATGAACTATACGGATCTTCAAGTTGTAATTAAGGAAGTTTGCGGTCAATCTGCGTGTTCTAGATGCAAAAAGAAATATCTAGAATCTGATATTAATATTGTCGGCACTACCAAAAATGAAGCAGTTTTTATGGCTCATTGTCCTTGCGGAACAAACGCAATTGTAAATGTTTCTGTTAAACGCAAACAAGCAAATATCACTCCTCACGAAAGGCAATGGGATCCAATTAATAATAAAATTACTCTTAATGAAGTTCTTGACATGCATAATTTTCTGACAAATTTCGATGGTGATTTGCAAAATGTTTTTAAATAAAATTTATCCCCTAAAAATTAAAAACTAATGCGTCTAAAAATTGTCATCTTATCTTTATTAACAATATTCTTATTCTCAGGATGTAGTCTTGATGAAATTAAATCAAAATTTGAGTTTTTCAAAACTGAAACAAGGCAAGCGGCTGACAATGTAAAAACTGAAGTTATCCAAACAAAAGAAGAAATTTCTAATGCCACGAAACAAGTAAAAGAAGCGGTTGACAGTATTGAACAGGCATCAAAGCAGACAAGCGAAGCCTTAAATAATGTCTCAGAAGCAGTTGATGCAATTGACGCAATTGGAGCACCTGCAGAGACTACAGAAGATCTTTCATCTGACAGCCAATCTACAAAATCTGAAAGTGAAAACGTAAATGAAGAAGAAATTACTGAAGGGAAATAAGCTTTTTATCCTCATGTTAACTCTCGCCATCAACACGGCCTTAAATCTAAATCAAATCGTTCTTTTTGATGATAAAAAAATTTTAGGAGAAAAAATTTGGACAAATGATAAAAGATCTAATGATATTTTTTTAGATAATTTTAAAAATTTGCTTAAAACAACTAAAAAAGAAAAAACAGAGATTAAACAAATTTTTATCATTACCGGCCCTGGTCCATACGTTTCACTCCGAGTAGGTATTGTCATTGCCAATGCTTTTGCTTATGGACTTAATATCCCTATTTTTGGTTTAAACATTTTTGATTTTATTAAAGAAACAAATGGATTTGATTTATTTGATTTATTAATTTTAAACGCCTCAAAAGAAGAAATTTTCATTTTTAATAAAAATAAAAAAGAAATGGAAATCATCAAATTTAAAGATTTAATTAAAAATTTAAATAAATTTAAAAACTTAAAAATTGTTGAGAATTTAACAGATAAACAAAAAGAAAATATTGTAAGGGATGCAGATCTGCGTTCCTTACAATATTTCCCATTTTCTAATTTGTTGTTAAGACTTAATT
>MFXJ01000101.1 GCA_001787465.1 Candidatus Peregrinibacteria bacterium RIFOXYB2_FULL_32_7
AGTTTCCTTTTTTTAATCATTAATAAAGCCACTTGCACTCCAACTATCACTCCCATCACACTAAATAACCATAATGATGAAAGGGTAAAAGGGCCTATTTGTAAAATTACTGGATACATATTTGAATTATGAATGAAGGAATTAGTAATGGGTAATTGGGAATTGGTAATTAGGAATTTATAATTGTGATTATGATTTTTTAAAAATTATAGGTTGCTTATTATTAAAATAGTAAATATTAGACCCAAAAAAGCACCAGTCCATAAATATTTTGATTTAGAATTAAGCAGATTTTTTTGGATGCTCATCAAGCAATGCGTCATGAAAAGAAAAATCGTGATGTTTCTGATTATTGAAGAATTATAAGGGTTTGGCAGTTTAATATTAGAAATTATAGGCAAATTAATTTCTTTTGTGATGAGGTAGTAAGTAATGAAATAATAAAGCAAATAAAATAATAGCAACCATCCTGAAAAATAATAAAATTCCTGCCAAATACTCTTTTTCTCTATTTGCGTTTCTAAAAATTCTTTTTCGGGTTTTTGTCCATATAGCCTTAATTGTTTTTTTAATTTTTTGCGATTTTGTAATAACTCTTTGATTTCTTGTTTTAATACTTGTTTATTTTCTTTTGAACTTTTTAGCCAAAGGAAAATATCATTTTTAATTTTTTGAGTATTTTCTTTTAATTCTTTTCCTATATCGAAATCGTCTTTATTTTGTTTGTTATCCTCTTTTATTAATTTTTTTTCTGGTATTTCTGGCTGAGTTTCTTTGGTTGGCTTTTCTTTTTTACCTATTATTAAAGCAGACAGATCAGGAGACTCCGTGGCGGCTATTTGATTTAAATTAAGTAACATTCTTTGGCTCTCTAGAGAGATTTTATTATGATTTTCTTTATTAGCAGGATCAGGCTTGAGGGTTGATTCGTCTGTAAGCATATTTAACAGCTCTTTCGCTGTTTGTTTGAGATAATTAAGATTATAACTGCCTTTGATCCGAGTTAAAGTATTTGTAAATTCGTTAATTTTTTTCTTGCCTTCACTTGTAAAAGATGAGTTATACTTAGTTAATATTTCATTAGTATTCTTGATAATTTTATCAATTTCTTGTTTTAAATTTGTTTGTACGGCGTTCTGAGCGTTTGTCTCAGCGGATAATTTAGCTTCCGAGGAGGCTGAATTATTTTCTGCGCTAATTGATTCTAAATATTGAGCAAGTTCGGTTAAATCTTCTGGATGTTGAGGCGCTTTGGCATCAGCAATAGATTCTACTTTGAAATGATATTCTTGTATAAGGCGAACATACGCATGTTTAGTATCTTTTGAATTTATAGTCCCAATAATTTTTTTCCCGCTTGAATCAATAGCTGAAAATTTATATTTATTTAATTTCGCGTCTGTTTGCGCTAAAGTTCCTTTAATCTCATTTACAGATAATACTGAAAAGCCAAGTTTATTTAATTCTTTTCGAGCCGCCTCTTCATTATCGGCATGAATATTACCGCTTAACTGTTTATTTTCCGAGTTGATGGCGAGATAGTGGAATTGCATTTTAATTAATTGGGAATGAGTAATGAGTAAAGGGTAATTGGTAATTAATAAATTTTGTAAAGTGAAATGTTTTTTAATTACTCGTTACAAATTACCAATTACCAAATTTTAAATTTATAATTATTTCTGGCTGTCTATATAATCTTTTACAAAAATACTAATGATTGTGGCTGAAGGAATTGCCAAAATTAATCCTGGTATGCCTAAAAATTGATAAGCAACTAAAGCCGCTGTTATCACCGCAACCGGATTAAGATTTACTGCTCTTTTCATTACTATCGGAATAATTACATTACCTTCCATAAATTGTAACAAAACAAAGAAGATTATTACGGCGATCACTTGCCAGAAAGATTGATTTAAAGCTATTAAAATTGCGGCTACAGCGGTAATGGAAGGGCCTATCACCGGTAAAAATTCCGCTACCGCTTCAAAAAGTCCGAGCGTCAATGCAAATTCTATATTTAAAACTGACATACCTATAAAAGTTAAAGTTCCCATGATTAAAGAAAGAAGAAGTTGTCCTCTAAGCCAATTTCCCGTTTTATGTTTCACAGCATGGCTTTTTGCCACTATATAACGACCGTATTTGGATGGGAAAAGAGATTTAATAAAATTTTCTATATTTTGTTCTTCGACCGTCATAAAAAAAGTGAGCACCAATACCAAAATTAAATTAAAAATACCGTTGAAAAAGACAGAAAGGGCGGTAAATACGTTGCCAGCAACTCCACTTAATCGAGAAGCAATATTAGTTAAAGCTTTTTGTAAATTTTCTGTTAATACTTGTTGATTTTCACCTGACAAAAGATCTTTTAAATACGGTTCAATGTATGGATGAATTTTGTCATATAAAGGGATATCACTAAGTCCATTATTAGTGAGATTATAGATCATTACGCTGATTCTACCGGCTAATTCGCTTAACTGACTTACAACAAGAGGGATTAAGGTTGAAAGGAAACCAGCTAAAATTATTAAAGCCAGTAAATATATTAAAACAACGCCTAAGGCTCGGGGGACTCCTTTCCTTTGCAACCAGTCGATGGTTGGATCAAAAGTAGCTGAAAGAAGCAAAGCAATAAATAATAAAATAATTATTGTGCTTATCTGACCGACAAATTTCGAAAAAGCGATTAAAATTAGAATTACCAAAGTTGTTTTAACAACGCTTATAAGAGAAAACTCGACCATAATATGCTGAGATTCAGGTTTGTTTAATTTTGGTTTCTCGATATTTTGTTCTTTGTCTTGAGTACTTGCGTCTTTTTGCTGTTTTAATTTATGTTTGAAATGCTCAATAGTGTTATGAGCATTAATAATAAATTTTTTAATATGTTTTTTCATTTAAGATAAAGGACAAGGGATAAAAAAATATAACCAATTCTTTAAATTTTTTAGACAATTTAGTAGATATCTGACTGCTAAATAGTTATTGCTTTTATTTAAATGAAATTGTTACTGAAGCATCAGGTATATACAAATTGTAACTAAAATTTTTTAAACTTGTTATTAAATTTTAAATTTATTAATGGGGAATTTTTTAGACAATTTAGTATAATTATTGACTCACAAAGCCAAGGACGACGTTGACGATCACCCAGGCAAGAAAAGCGATGATCATTCCAATTAGTGCCCAAGTCATCATTTTTTTGCCTGCATCTTTTGAAATTGTTTCAATTAATCCTCCTCCAAGCATATAAGCTATACCACCAATTACAAACATTAGTACTGCTAGTATTCCTGAAAGTTGAATCAAAAATTCTATCCAATATACAAGAAAATAAGGGATCATCCAAAGGTGCATATCTCCGCTTCGAATAGCACATGACAAATATTTAGTTTGTAGTTCCTTGTCTTTATTGAAATTTTGTTCTTGGACGATTTCACTAAATTCTTTTGTTTTAGGATCATATCCTTTGTCTTCTAAAAATTTTTGGCAATCTTGTTCTTTATTATCTCCTGGCATGTCATATTCTGGCAAAATAGTACTGCCAGCGGCGAATAGAGAGGAAAAATGAAAAAGGAAAAAAGATAAAGAAAAAAGTAATTTAAGAAAAAATTTCATTTTTTGAAAAATTTAACTATTGTTATAATATAGAAAAAAGAATAAAGAATAAAGAAAAAAGAATAGACTTACTACACAATAATATAAAATATGATTAAAAATTTTAAAACTAGATTCATTTTAAAAAATCAATTAACAAATGATGTTTTTGAATTTATCTTTGAACTTATTGAGCCAGAAGAAATAGAATTTCAGTCTGGACAATTTATGATGCTTGACGTATTGACTGCAGATTCTTTTCCGCAAAAAAGAGCTTATTCAATTGCATCGCCATCTTTTTTGAGAAATAAGCTTAGATTTTGTATTAAATTAATTGAAGATGGAGTTGCTAGTACGTATTTTAAAAATTTAAAAATAGGCGATACAGCGAAATTTCAAGGACCATTTGGCAGATTTATATTAGATTTCGCTAGTAAAAAAAATTTGTTATTTATAGCAACAGGCACTGGAGTAGCACCATTTATTGGTATGCTCGAAGATATTTTTGAGAAAAAAGTTGATCGAAAAATTGAAATGTATTTTGGACTTAGATATGAAGAAGATATTTTTTATCAAGAAATTTTGGAGAAATTTGCTAAAGAGCATAATAATTTTAAATATCATTTAACCGTATCAAGAGCCAAAAATGATTTCAAAGGCTTAAAAGGCAGAATTACAGAATATTTAGATGTAAAAAAATATGATTTAAAAAATACGCAAATTTATTTATGCGGAGGAGGGGAGATGGTAAAAGAAGTACGGTCAAAATTTCTAAATGCAGGATTTGAAAAGGAAGAAATTTTTGGAGAGTTATTTTATGTGTAATGTCATCCCCGCAGAAATGAATATTTACGTTAATCCAAAAAAGTAGTGTGGGCGACTTAGTAGCTTAATGATTAATTAGTGATGTTATATCTTCTGAGCTTTTTCTTTCAAAACCGAGGCTTGTTGAAGCATCTTCTCAGCTTCTTTTTTTAATTCCTCAATTGTTTTCAAAAATTGAGTTTTTATTTCCGGGTCATTCTCTTGATTTGCTGTTATTTGTAATTGTTTTGCGTCGCTTTGATTTAGTTTTGCTAAAATTTCTAATCCTTGCGCTTCTGCTAAAATTTTGTCTCTTTTTTCTAATTTTTCAAGTTCTGGAGTTAAATCGACTGTTGGTCTGTTATCAGATTCAATTACTAAAGATCGTTGAGGATTAACCTCTTTTTCTTGTTGAACCATATCGATTCGTTTTGGCATGTATCTATTTGTCCAAGTTATTCTTTCATCGCGTTTTGTTTGGGTATTGTCTTGAAGAATTTGTGCAGGAGAAGTATTGATTAAATATTTTATTAAATTTGCTATTCTAATTTCTGGTCTTGTTTCGGATCTGTCATGTTTAAAAACTATATCCAAGGCATTTTTTGGAGTCTCGATGCTTAATGTTGAAT
>MFXJ01000102.1:0-3431 GCA_001787465.1 Candidatus Peregrinibacteria bacterium RIFOXYB2_FULL_32_7
CGCTTTATTTTTTCTAAATATGTCCATTAAAACGTGACACAATCAAACGACGATCGATACCTGCCCTTATTTGTTTTCTTTCGTCATCAAGATCACGCTGTTTTTGTTCTTTACATAAATCATCAAACTGTTTTTGTTCTTCTGCACTTAATTCTCGCATAACTTCCGGATTTTCATAAGCATTTTGATCTTCAGGCACAGGATGTGAACAAGATATTATATTCATAATTAAAAATTAATTAATAAAAAGTTTATAAAAAAGTTAAAATTACGATGTCGGTACATGAAAATCGTTATATTGAAATTTTTGCGCTTGTTCAAATTTTGACTTCCATCGTTGCACCGTTCCAGGACTAACTTTTATTCTTCTAGCAATCTGTCTAATACTTAACCCTAAATCAAAAAACTTTTTTGCAGACTCGAATTTTTCTTTTGAAGACTTAAGTCCAAAAATTAATTCATGTTTATGTTCCACCCAAGTTTTTTTACAAAAACTACACTTAAATCTTCTCTCTTTTTGGCTATGAATCTGCACATTACCTTTAAATTTTTTCTCAAAAAATTCACAAAACTTATTTGGGCAAAACTGTTCCCGAATTTTCAAATAATTATTCATTTTAAATTTTAAAATACAAAAAAACCCTGTTTTAGCAGGGCTATTAATTTTCTAATTTTTTAAGAATACAAAACTACCCTGCTATAAAAATAGTGGTAGTTATTGTTAAACCTAAACCTAATTTTCTCTCAAAAAATAACATAATTTATATATTTGTAATTGAAAAGCCATATTATTCTTTCAAAAACTAAAACTTAAGTCAATAACCGTGTATCCACAAAATGTGGATTTTTCAACATAACCATTTAATCATCCAATTATATAATTATAATTACCAATTACCAATTACCAACCTATTTTTCTTCCAAACTACAATATCCAGCTCCAGCTGATTCAAGCGCTAGCAAACCGCCAATAATTGCTAAGTTTTTTAAAACATGAACTTTTTGTCCTGGATCTGATAGATCTAAATGCATAACCAAAGTTACTATCATTAAATAAATAGCAAGTGTCATAGCTACGCATCTTATTTTATATCCGATTAAAATCATTGATATAAAGCCACAATCTTCGAAGCCATTACCAAAATATCTCCTTCTTTTAGCACTAAATCAGTTGTTGTTAAAGCTTTTTCTAACACTTTTTCAAAATCAAAAGCTAATTTAAGAATAGGAGTTCCTAGAGGAAAAATCGCAAACTCTCTTGACATAGATTAAAAAATTATGATTAAATACGATCTTAAATCTTAAAAATCATTCATTTATGTTAATAACACTATTTCATCAACAAAATCAATTTTTTAATTTTCGGTTTATTTTTAAAGTAGGAGAGGCAGAAGGAGGAGAAGGAGGAGAAGGAACAGAAGGAGAAGAAGGAGAAGAAGGAGAAGCAGAAGCAGAAGCAGAAGGAGGAGCAGTAGAAGAAGGAGAAGCAGGAGTGGTAGGGGCACAAGAAAGAATAAGAGATGAGATGGTATTATCAGAAATACAAAAAAAAGTTAGTGAGAGAAGTCCTTTGACAGAAGCAGAAATAGCAACAGCATTGAGGTATATAAAAGAAAAACCAGCTATTTTAAAAGGGGCTCTTTTCCCTGAAAAGATGAATCTTTCAGGGGCTGATTTTTCAGGGGCTGATCTTTCAGGGGCTGATCTTTTTGGGGCTAATCTTTTAGATACTGATTTTTTAGGTGCTAAACTTGCTGGGACTTGTTTTTGTCACGCTACACTTGTTAGAGTTAATTTTTCAGGGGCTGATCTCTTAGGAGTTGATTTTACTAGTGTTACGTTTGTTGGAGCTAATTTTTTTAATGCTAGCCTTTTTAACGCTAAATTTTTCCAGGCTAATTGTAGAAACACTTCTTTCCGTGAAGCTAAGCTCACACGTGTTAATTTTATAAGAGCTAAGTTTTTAGGATCTGATTTTAGTGATGCAAATCTTTTTCAAACTGATCTTTCAGGAGCTGATCTTACTAAAGCTTTTTTTATTAAAGCAATATTAGATCATACTATCTTTAATGAATATACAATATTTGGTGAGACGGATTTCAGTAAAGCTGAATTTATATCTGTAGAGGGATTGCATGATTGGTTAACTGCAGAACTATTAACAACACAACTTCTTTCAGCAGAGAAAATTGCAAGACTTAAGGCTAAATGGGAGAGGGAATAATTATATTTTATTTTTCTTCCAAACTACAACATCCAGCTCCAGCTGATTCAAGTGCTAGCAAACCGCCAATAATTGCTAAATTTTTTAAAACATGAACTTTTTGTCCTGGATCTGATAGATCTAAATGCATAACCAAAGTTACTATCATTAAGTAAATAGCAAGTGTCATAGCCACGCATCTTATTTTATATCCGATTAAAATCATTAAACCTAGTCCAATTTCAATTACAATCGCCAAAATCAAAATTGCGGTTGTTAAAGGAACGCCATTCCCTTCCATAGCTAATTTAGTGGCTGTGAAATCAGTAATTTTATGAATGCCACCGATAATAAAAATAGCGGAAATAAAAATTCTGGCTAAAGGTAGGTGATATTTGGCAAAAGGACAACGGCAGTGCATAAGCAAAAAATTATAAAATAAATTTTAACAAGAAAAATATAACACAAATTTAAAAAAAATAAAAAAACAAGAAAATTAGATTCGTTGTAGTTTTTGAAAAAAAGTTTTTCCGGCCATTGCTAATAAAAATAGTCCAAAAATAAAAGTCAAAGTTTCCGCTGGCAATTTGTTGGCAAAAAAAGCGCCTAAAAAAGATCCTATTATCGCGGTTGGAATAATAAATTTTGCTATTTGAAAATCAATATTGCCGAGTTTTTTGTGAAAAAATATCGCTAAAATTGTGTTAGGAACAATAATAGCTAAAGAAGTAGCAATCGCTGAATGAATAGGAAAAGAAAATAAAAATGTTAAAATCGGCACAATGATAACGCCTCCGCCAATGCCAAAAAGTACTGTAAAAAATCCTAGTAAAATACCTAATAAAATCGTCGGCAAATATAAAGCATTTTCATTAATGATTGAAATGTTTACATTTGTTAAATTAATAATGCCGATTAGTTTCAAGCCAATTAATAAAAGCAAAAAAGCAAATAAAATCTCCAAAATCTCATTTTTTATTTTATTTTCAAGAATACTACCGATTTGCGATCCGATAACAGATCCGATAAAGGCAAAAATAGCCATATCAAATCTAATAGCTGATTCAAGTTTAATATAATAAAAAAATGCACCAAAAAATGCAATTGGAGCTGTAATACAAAGTGATGTGCCTATGGCTTTTTTTATATTATTATTAAAAAATTTCATTAAAGCGGGAATCATGATGATACCGCCTCCGATCCCCAAGCAACTACTTAAAAATCCAAT
>MFXJ01000102.1:3473-5345 GCA_001787465.1 Candidatus Peregrinibacteria bacterium RIFOXYB2_FULL_32_7
TTGAAAGAGCAAAATTAAATGGTTAAATTTTGTGGCTCGAATCACTTTTTCGTTTTTTTGATTTCTTGTTTTTTTGTCTCTGTTTTTATGGAATCTGTTTTATAAAATCCTTTTCCTTTGAAAACTATTCCAGGTGCGCTGATTAATTTTTTGGTTTTTTGATGTTCGCAAAATTGGCATTTCGGAATAGAACGATCATCTAAAGATCGTCTTATTTCAAAGATTTTTTGACATTTTTCGCATTGAAAATCGTAATTTGGCATTTAATAAATTGTAATTTAAAATTTAAAATTTGAGTGAAGCGATTACTTCCATCTCCAAAAATATTTTATGGCGCTTGCGACATGCCACCAGAATACTTTTTTAAAAATTAAACTAAAAAATCCATCTCCACTCAAGCGCTTGTGAAAATGAAGGGCTTCAGCTGAGGGGAAATAAACAACTTTTAGTCCTTTTTTATGCACCTTTTGGCATAAATCAAAATCTTCCATAAACATAAAATATCTCGGATCAAATCCTTTAAGCTCATTATAGACGTTTTTTTTGATTAAAAAACAAGCGCCAGTGATTAAATCAACTGCTTGAATTTTATTATGATCAAAATCTTGCATCAAATATTTTTTCAATCTCTTTTTAAAATGAGGTAAGTGTTTTAAAGGCGTTCTTTTAATTACTAAATCTGTAAAAGTCATAAATCTTCGGCATGATTCTTGGACTTGGCCGTTATGATAAATTAATTTTGGAGCTAAAATCCCTATTTCTTCATTCTGTTTGAAATAAGAAACTAATTTTTGCAAAGTGTCTTCTTGCACAAAAATATCTGGATTGCAGATTAAAAGAAATTCTCCTGTTGCATTTTGTTCGCCTAAATTATTCCCCTGTCCATAACCTAAATTCTTATCAGATTCAATTAGTTTAAAATTTTCTTTTAAATGGCCTTTTTTTAAATAATCTAAACTTTCGTCGCAAGAAGCATTATCAACAAAAATAATTTCATATTCAAAATCAGTTTTACTCTTTTTTAAAGCTTCAAAACACATGCGGGGAAAATATTTAGTGTTATGATTGACGATGATGATCGAGAGGATGGGGGTTTTAGACATAATTATAATTTTTCATTGTTAAAGTTTTTCTCTTTTTAAAATTTTTCTTCGATTCTCAGCAACTTTAATCTCGAAATTTCCTTTTACAAAACTATTTTCTTCTATATCTTTGGAGATCACAATTCCAGCTGTGATGATTGAATTTGAACCTATCTTTAGGCCAGGCATGAAGCTGACATTAATGCCGCATCTGATATTATCTCCAGTGACAAGGCCAAATTTATTTTTTCCAGTATCAAAATCTCCAAAAGAAATATTTTTCTCATCTAATCTTAAATTACCAGTTACGGTTCCAGCCCCGAAAGAGACATTATTTCCAATGAAACTGTCGCCGATATAATTTGAATGCGTCCATACATCATCTTCTAAATGGCTCCTGGCAATTTCTGTTGCGAATCCAATCACGCAATTTTCTCCTAAAAAACTATGGCGCAGAAGAGCGTTATTAGCGACAATTGAATTTTTACCAATATAAGTTGGCCCCTGAATAACGGCATTATCAAAAATTTTCGCTCCGGCTTCAATAATTACTTTTCCGTTTATTACAACATTTTTGGCAATTTCAGCAGATTTTGAGATCCAATTCGGTCCTTCACCTATATGTTTAATTTTTTCTTGATAAACTTTGGCAAAAAAATACTGATCTAAATCAAAAACATGCCAAGGATATTTAAGCGCTTGCCAAAATCCGTCATAAGTTACAGCTTTTATAGCTAAGCCATTTTTAATTAAATGCAATAAAGCTCTTTCGTAGAGATCATCTTTGCCT
>MFXJ01000103.1 GCA_001787465.1 Candidatus Peregrinibacteria bacterium RIFOXYB2_FULL_32_7
TCAGTTTTTTTTGGAAAACATTTTGTGTGCAGAAAAGTAGTACGCCAAAAAGGAGAATCTTTTGAGCGGCTTGTGAATCGTTATAAAAGAATTCATGGAATGAAAATAGTTCCATTTGTACGCGGTATACGCTATCGACGAGCTCCTGTAAAAAAGCGATTAGTAAGAGCACGGGCTATACATAGCGCACAATTAAAAGCAAAACCTTAATTTTTTAGTATGAGTCAAAACTATGACGCATCCGATATTCAGGTGCTAGAGGGTCTTTCTGCTGTACGAAAAAGACCAGGAATGTATATCGGCACGACTGATATTGCAGGTTTGCATCATCTTATTTGGGAGGTAGTTGATAATGCTATAGATGAAGCGATGGCTGGTTATTGTAAGAACATTATAGTTGTTTTGCATAAAGACGGAGCTGTATCAGTTGATGATGATGGACGTGGCATTCCTGTGGATAGACATGAAAAAACAGGAAAGTCAGCCTTAGAAACAGTTTTAACAGTGCTTCATGCGGGAGGAAAATTTGGTGGGGGAGGATATAAAGTTTCAGGTGGACTTCATGGAGTTGGTGTATCAGTAGTTAATGCTTTATCGACAAAATTAATCGCTGAGGTAAGGAGAAATAATAAGCTTTATCGGCAAGAATATCGAAATGGAGGCGAGCCTGTTTCTGAAATAGCGGTTGTGGGTGAAGCTGTGGGGACAGGTACGGTTATAACTTTCTATCCGGATCCTCAGATTTTTAAAGTAATTGAATTTGATATAAATACTGTTTTGGGCCGATTAAGACAACAGGCTTATCTTACAAAAGGAGTGACTATTAAATTAATTGATAAAAGATTTGATGCCGATTTTAAATATGAATTTTATTTTGAGGGCGGAGTTAAATCTTATATTCAGCATATAAATCATAATAAAGAAGCGATCGGTCAGATATTTTATGTAGAAAAAGAAGCGCAGGAAGGCATTATTGAAGTGGCGTTGCAATATACAGGTACGTTTTTAGAGAATGTTTTTACATACGCTAATAATATTTATACGCAAGAGGGGGGAATGCATTTAACAGGCTTTAGATCTTCATTAACTCGAGTTTTAAATTCTTATGCTCGTAATAATAATCTTTTAAAAGAAAAAGACCAGAATTTTTCTGCTGAGGATGTAAGAGAAGGTTTGACAGCTATCGTGTCTGTTAAATTACCTGATCCTCAATTTGAAGGTCAAACTAAATCAAAACTTGGAAATGCGGAAATGAGGACTGCTGTAGAAACAATATTTGGAGATGCTTTCGAAATGTTTTTGGAAGAAAATCCAAAAGATGCTCATGCTATTGTCAGTAAATGTTCTCTTGCGCAAAGAGCAAGGTTAGCGGCTAGAGCGGCTAGAGATACCGTGATTCGAAAAGGAGTTTTGGAAGGGATGACGCTTCCTGGTAAACTTGCTGATTGTTCTTCGAAAGATCCTGAGGAATGCGAACTTTTTATAGTTGAGGGGGATAGTGCTGGTGGTTCAGCAAAACAAGGACGAAAGCGTGAAATTCAAGCCATTTTACCGCTGAGAGGCAAAATATTAAATACTGAACAAATACGTCTTGATAAAATTTTAGAAAATAATGAAATAAAAAGTTTAGTAATTGCGCTTGGCACAAGTATTGGAGAGACTTTTGATGTTAGTAAAATTCGTTATCATAAAGTAATTATCATGACTGATGCTGACGTTGATGGAGCGCATATTCGAACTTTGCTTTTAACTATGTTTTATAGGCATTTCCCAGAAATTATTGAAAAAGGTTATCTTTATGTGGCACAACCGCCTCTTTATAAATTGAGTAAAGGAAAACAAGCTTGGTATGTAATTACAGATGAGGAAAAAGAAGAAATTTGTAAAAGAGAAGAAATTACTAATCAAAATATTCAACGTTATAAAGGTCTTGGTGAAATGAATCCTCAACAACTTTGGGAAACAACAATGGATCAAGAAACAAGGAGTTTAATTCGTATTGCTGTTGCTGATGCGGAACTTGCAGATCAAGTATTTACGACCTTAATGGGATCCGAAGTGGCTCCAAGGAAGAAATTTATTCAAACGCATGCTAAGAGCGTTAAAAATCTAGATCTTTAATTATTAGTAATTAGTAATGGGTAATTGAGGTAATTTCGCAAAACGAAATATTTTTTCCTAATTACTAATTACCAGTTACCAATTACTGAAATTAATGGGACGGCTGATGGGTTTTGAACCCATGACCTTCGGGACCACAATCCGACGCTCTAACCAACTGAGCTACAGCCGTCAAAATTAAATTGCGGAAGCATTGTAAATGATTTTTTTGTTTTTAAAAAGGGAATTTTTAAAAACAAAATGTTTTAACACGTTGAAACAAATTCCTCTTGGTTTCTTGTAGGAAAAAGGATAAAGTACAAAGGATAAAGAAAAAATTTCAAAAAACTTTCTTTATCATTTATCATTTATTTTGATTTAAAAAATGTCAAAAATTACTCCTCGCACTCTTCAAGGTTTTGATGATCGACATGGAGATGAAATGGTAATTCGCAATTATGTTAAAGATGTTTGGGAAAAAATTTTTCAAAAATTTGGTTATTCCGCGATTGAAACGCCTTCTTTGGAATATTGTGAAATTTTAACTGGAAAATATGGCGAAGAAGAAAAATTAATTTATCATTTTAAAGATCATGGAGATAGACAGGTAGCTCTTCGTTATGACCAAACTGTTCCTTTAGCTCGTTATGTAACGCAACATAGAAATCTGATTGCTTTCCCTTTCAAAAGATATGAAATCTCGCGTGTTTGGAGGGCGGATGCGGCAAGAAAAGGCAGAAGGCGGGAATTTTATCAATGTGATATCGATATCGTTGGAACAGAAAGTACCATGGCTGATGCGGAAATTTTACAAGTTTTATACGAAGGATTTAAAATATTAGGATTGCCTGAACATAAAATACTTTTAAATCATAGAAAATTAATTAGTGGTTTTGTACAAAGTTTAAAAATTCCTGAAAATAAAGAAATTGAAGTTTATCGAGCTATTGATAAATTTGATAAAGTAGGGATTCTCGGGGTTGAAAAAGAATTAAAAGATAGGGGAGTACCGCAAAGCGCAATTCCAAAAATTATTGAATTTATTTCTGCTAGTGAGAAAAATAATAAGGAAATGATTGATGAATTAGAAAAGTTAGTGAAAGGTAATGAGTTAGGTGAAAAAGGAATAAGAGAATTAAGAGAAATTTTGGAAATTTGTGAATTTGCTGAGATTCCGAAAGAGACGATTATCATTTCACCGCGTTTAGTGCGCGGACTGGATTATTATACAGATGCGGTTTTTGAAGTGGTTCTTGAAGGTTGGCCTGGTTCTTTCGCTGGTGGAGGAAGATATGCTGGGCTTTGTTCCAGATTTTCAAATGAGAATATTAATGCCACTGGAGTTGCCGTTGGATTTGAACCGCTTTGTATGTTGATCGCAGAAAGAAAAATGGGACCAGAAAATATTTCTCCAGCTGATGTTTTTATAGTCTTATTTAGTAATGAAATGAAGAAAGATGTTTTGGATTTAGCTCAGAAATTAAGAAAAGCAGGTTTGCGCGTTCAAATAGCTTACGAAGCTTCCAAATTAGGTAAGCAATTTCAATATGCAGATAAATTAAAAATTCCCAAAGTAATTATTATGGGACCAGATGAAAAAAAGGAAGGGATTTGCGTAGTGAAAGATATGGGAAGCGGTGAACAAAAAGAGGTGGCTTTGGGAGAAATTGTTAAATTGTTTGCTTTGTACAGATAACCAATCATTTTCTGATGGTAAATCATCAAATTTAAGTTTTGCTAATTGACTGGACTCATAATCCAATCTTTCTAATAAAAATTTTTCCAAAGCTAATTCCATAAGTTTGCTTTTACTGATTTATTCTTTTGCATAAAAAATTGTAATATTAAAAATAAGGGTTTTCAATGTAGAAAAGACTAAATCCTTTAAAAAACGGATCAAACTTTTTGGTTTGAAGAACTCATCTCCCGACCCCTTCTCTTTAAAATATTTCAGCTTATAAATAAAAAATTAATAGAAAAAGAAGGGGAGTTTTTCTATTAATTTAATTTTTGAATTAGATCACCCTCTTCTCTTTTGATAAAGAGAAGAGGGTAGGGGTGATGAGTTAGACCACAGCCAACATTTTTAAAATAAAATATAAACAACTAAATCAAAAAATTTTTTCAGATTCGGTTTGATTTCTTCTTAAACTTTTAACAGTTTCATAAATAATTTTTTTCATAAATATCAACTTAAAGAAGCCTTGATTATTTTAACATAATTATTTTTAAACTATTTTCCGCTTGATCCTAAAAAACTAAGCCGCGGCTTTTATATTATCGTCTTCTACCTCCAAATCATGCACTTCGACGTTGTCTTCGATAGAATCGACACTGGTAATTATATCAGGGTCATTTTCTTTTGACTCATGAATAGTTTCTTTTTGGCATAATTCTTTTCCTAAATCTTCAGCATCAGGACCGGTAAATTCTGATTGTTCTTCAGGACTTGATGTTTGAATTGACGATAAAACGCCATCTGTGAAAATAAATTTTTCGCTGTAACCTCCTTCTCTGGCAATCATAAATTCTGAATTGCCACCTATATCATGTAAGAGTTGAAAGATTTCGTGAGTTTCCATTAAAGGCATAGCTTTTTCTTTTAAAATTTGTCGAATCGCTCTTTTTTTCTGTTCATCCGCTATAGTTGATTGTTCTACGGCTATTATGTGATTAGCAACTTCAATTTTCTCTTTATCAATTTTTTCTTTTTTATTATCTGTTATCCAATTATTTAAAATATATTCTTTGAATGGATCACTAATAAAAATATTTTCATAAGCATCTTTATTCCTAGCTATTTGTTTTACTGTTACTTTATTTTCAGCTACTGCAAAATATTCATGCATATGCACTGCATTCATAATTGCTTCTTTGATATCATAAACATCTTTTAGTAGTAGTCCGCCAAGGATTATTTGCACAGGAACTGAGATTAAACCAACACCAGTTGCATCACTAGCAAACAAGAAAGCTTCCAAAGCGGCGATTGAAGCTTTTGATCCGCCGTTGGCAATTAGTTTTTCAAGAGCACTTTTAGCCGCCATTTTGGCGGCTTGAAGTGAAATCTTTTTAGCAATTTTTTTGCCTATTTGCGTTTCAAAAGCTCTCATGGCAAGTTTCGGACCTAAATTCTTACCAATCATTGAACCAGCTAATCCAGTAGTGAGGGCGTCTACTAGTCCTTCTGCAACCGCATGACTTCCAGCGGGACAAATTTTATCTAAAGATTCTTTAAGTAAAATTT
>MFXJ01000104.1:0-422 GCA_001787465.1 Candidatus Peregrinibacteria bacterium RIFOXYB2_FULL_32_7
CAAGTTTAGCGGAGCGGGATACGATGTAGAAATTGATCTCTTCTTCAGGATCCACCAATTGCCCGATGGTAAGGACTATATGATGTGAAATATCCTGTGTATCCATATAAGCGGTATCTACCCAGATTAAATTATTCCCATATATCGGGAGTTCCTTGATTAACTCCTTGGGTATTTTAATGTTGGTAGTGTCAGCATAGATGTAGGCAAGGTAATAGTCCTCGTGGGTCAGGATCCGGTCCTTTATCAGCTTAAAGTCCCTTGATTCAGTGAAGAAAATTGATGTGGCCATAAATTATTAGTAATTAATTCAAAAAAATGCGTTAGACTTTTACAAAGATTATATTAATTCTGATAAAAATTGATTTTTTTTTGATTATTTTTATTTTAATTCTATTTCTGGTTGATTTTAACAAATACTC
>MFXJ01000104.1:488-630 GCA_001787465.1 Candidatus Peregrinibacteria bacterium RIFOXYB2_FULL_32_7
GCTAGCATTTGACGGCACTCGAGTAGTTGTTCCGAATTCAGATTTAATAAATAAACAAATTACCAGTTTTACCAGCAATCCTTTCCGAAGAATCGAAATCCTAGTCGGGGTTGAATATTCAACAAATTTACAAAAAGCAATG
>MFXJ01000104.1:647-2006 GCA_001787465.1 Candidatus Peregrinibacteria bacterium RIFOXYB2_FULL_32_7
AATGCAAACGCATCCAAATATAAATAAAGATCCAGCGCCAACAGTTTTATTAAATGAATTCGGCGATAGTTCAATTAATTTGAAAGTAAGATTCTGGGTTGACTCAAAATCGAACTGGCTAAAAACAAAAACAGAAATTATTCATCAACTCAAAACCGCTTTTGACCAAGCAAAAATCAGCATACCATTCCCAATTAGAACCGTTTATATGAATAATAATAAACAATCAGAAATAAATGATATCCAAAATTCATTACCTGAGAATAAACCAATTGAATTAACAAAAGAGCCACAAAGTATAAATAAAGAACCAATAACTACCGTTATTCCCGAAGTTCAAGAAATTGAAATTCATGAAATAACTGAACCAAAAATACAAAAAGAAGAAGTTAAAAAAGAACCACTAAAAAACGATTTTGCCATTCCGCCAATCGATCAAAACAGAGATTTAAGCGGTGCGGATTTTTTAAATAATATTAATAAATAACATTTTAACATTATAAATATGGCTACAGACAAAAATTTACAATTAAAAGAACCTTCATCACCTCCGGAAACAGCTCCAAGTAAAAATTTAAGGCGTCAAGAAGCAGGAATTAATCAAGAAATAAGAATAGCTCGAATTGAAACTGATGCGGATAAAAAAGCTAAACTCATGGAATGGAAACAAAAAGCGGAAAAAGGCAAATGGGATTTAAATAAAATGTTAAAAAAATGGCCTGAATCAACTTTATTATATTCATTAGAACAAAATGCTGAAGGTGGATTTGAAGATTTTTTATTTCAAGTTGTACCATTCCACGTTGTTAATACAAGCTATAGTATAGTACTATTTCTAACACGAGAAGGGACACAACTAACAATAAATGACATTTATTTAAAAGATAACGAAGGACAAGTTATTACTGATGAGCATGGCACTCCAGTTTTAAGTGCAACTGGCGATATACAACGACGTAATAAAGGAGCTTTAATTAAAATTGATCCATCAATATATAATTATAAAAGAAATAAAAAAATAGATTTAATTAATAGAGATTTATTAGATCCTAATAATATTGATTTTTATCTTCAATTTAGAGAGTTATTAGAAAAAACAAAAAATCCATCTGCAATAGCTCAAATGGAAGAAAAAAATATAACTTCAGAAAGAGATTTGCCTAATAAGAATCAAGAAAAATCTGAAACCGAAAAAGGTCCTATTACAATTGAAGAAGTAAATCAAATTCGACATCCTGAGGGATTGAAATTTGAAGTTACTCCTATAGATAATCATTTCTTTTTAGAATTAAAAATTGGAGATAAATATATAAAAATCGCAGAATATACATTTAAAAGAGATGGAAATGGAAAAATTAA
>MFXJ01000104.1:2019-4051 GCA_001787465.1 Candidatus Peregrinibacteria bacterium RIFOXYB2_FULL_32_7
AACTTTATATAGGATATCAATATGCTAATTCGCCTACTGATGCATATAAAATTAATATGGACGGATTTAGACATGACTTTGTCGAGACATTAGCTAAAGCTAAAATGGAATCTTTAAATAAAGAAATAAGCCCTCGTTTTAGAATTACCACAGGGAATTCAAATAATTATTATATCGAAATGTTAAAATTAGATCAAATCAAATCAACTCAAGAAAGTGATTGGATGCCTATTATTGGATTTGAATTAGATATGATAAACAAAAATGGACAAATAGCCCTTGCTCCCTCAAGTCATAAAACATTTTTAAAAAAAACATTACCTTTAAGAGGAGGGCAAAAACCGAATTGGATAAAAATTCGCGCAGAAAAAGCGAAATTTCAACCATTTGCAGATGAACCTGAATTATTACATGAAGCTTTAAAAGCCTACATTTTACAATTAGAAGATATTACAAAATTAGATCCAGCATTTTTATTTCAAATTTGTATAGAAAATGATTCTATTATAGCTGATGCTGTAAAAAAGAATCCTCAATTGCAAAATACATATAGATAATTCAACGATAATTATTAAATCTTTTTAGAGTAATGATTCGCTTTTATCTTTTAGTAACTCCCTGAGCGTGTTAATATTTTTAATGCAATATAAAATCAATATCTATGCCTGACGCTCAATTTTTGACCTTAAGTCAAGTAACTCAAAAACTCAAGGAATTTGGCTTAAATGAAATTACCTCTTCAAAAAAACATTCTATCATCAAAATGTTTTTGAGCGAATTTACCGATTTAATGGTTTTAATACTAATTGGCGCTTCAATTATCGCAATTTTATCTGGTAAAAAAATTGATGGCGGAGTGATTTTGTTTATTGTTTTTTTAAATGCCATTATTGGTTTTATCCAGGAATATCGGGCTGATAAGGCTATTGAAGCTTTGCAAAAACTTGTTAGCCCAAAAGCCAGAGTTTTGCGCGATCAAAAAGAACAAATAATTGATGCTAGGTTTGTAGTTCCAGGTGATATCTTATTGCTTGCGGAAGGAGATAAAATAGCCGCCGATGGACAAATTTTGGAATGCAAAAATTTAAGAATTAATGAAGCGATTTTGACCGGAGAATCAGCACCAGTTGAAAAAAAGAATAATGGAGATGTTTTTATGTCAACAGAAGTTACTCGCGGTACAGCCAAAGTGTTAATTACAAAAACTGGTATGCAAACACAATTCGGAAAAATTGCTGATTTAACGGTAAATACTAAAAAAGATAAAAGTCCGCTTGAGAAAGAACTTTTTCGAATTGGACTTTTTGTCGGCAAAATAACACTTATTATTTCAGGAATCCTTTTTTTTATCGGTTTTTTTATTCAAGGAAAAACTTTTATCGACACTTTGCTGTTTGCGGTCGCGGTAGCAGTTGCCGCAGTGCCAGAAGGCTTACCAGCAACGATCACTATTGCCCTAGCTCTTGGAGTCCAGAAACTAGCTAAAAAAAATGCCATCGTCAAACAACTCTCTTCCGTAGAAACGCTTGGATCAACCACTGTAATTTGTAGCGATAAAACTGGAACTTTGACCAAAAATCAGATGGCGGTAGCGGAATTAAATTTAAATTATGAAAACAAAGAAATTTTGGAAAAAGCTTTAAATGTAATGTTTTTGTGTAATGATGCCAAAGAAGATAATGGAAAATTTATCGGCGATCCAACAGAAATTGCTCTCTTAAAATATGCTTTGGAGCAGAAAAAATCTTTGAATTTAGATACTGATGGCACAAGAATTGATGAAATCCCTTTTGATTCTGAACGTAAAATGATGTCAGTCTTATACAAATCACGAATCACGAATCACCTGCCCAACACAAATGTCATTCCTGTCCGAATTGGACAAGGCGGGCAGGCGGGCGAATCACGAATCACGCTTTTCACAAAAGGAGCGCCTGAAAAAGTTTTGGAAAACTGTCATTTTATTTTAAAAAATGGAGAAAAAATAAAATTAAGCGCTGAGAAAAAACAAGAAATTTTGAAACAAAATGAG
>MFXJ01000104.1:4083-11284 GCA_001787465.1 Candidatus Peregrinibacteria bacterium RIFOXYB2_FULL_32_7
TTTAGGAGTTTTGGCTTTAGCCTACTCTGATAATTTTGACAAAAAAAATCCTGAAACAAATTTAATTTTTTTAGGCTTAGTTGGCTTGATTGATCCACCTCGAGAAGAAGTTCCAAGTGCCATTAAATTAGCACAAAAAGCCGGAATTAAAATTCATATTATTACTGGCGATCATGCTCTAACAGCCAAAGCCATTGCTGAAAAAATCGGACTTAAAGCTGAAAATTTAATTACTGGTCAAGACTTAGACAAAATCAGCGACTTGGATTTACAAAAACTTTTAAAAACTAACCAAACCATTATCTTTGCGCGGGTTAATCCAGAACATAAACTCAAAATTACCGAAGCTTTAAAAGCTAACGGTGAAATTGTTGCTGTTACCGGCGATGGCGTAAATGATGCCCCAGCTCTTAAAAGAGCGGATATTGGCATTGCCATGGGAATAACTGGAACTGATGTGTCTAAAGAAGCTTCAAATATGGTTTTGGCTGATGATAGTTTCGCCAGTATCGTTTCCGCAATTGAAGAAGGTCGAAAAATTTATGAAAATTTAAAAAAATTTGTTTTTTATGTGTTTTCATGCAACATTGCAGAATTAGTAACCGTTTTCACGGCAATTTTTCTCAAACTGCCAATGCCTTTAACTGCTGTTTTAATTCTAGCAGTAGATCTGGGAACAGATGTGCTACCAGCTGTGGCTATTGGTGTTGAGGACGCTGAAACAGGAATAATGGATAAACCTCCACGCGACCCAAAAGCAAAAATTATGACAAAAGGATTTGTTATCCATTTTATTTATCTTGGATTTTTAATCGGATTTTTAATTTTAGGAATATTTTTCTGGGAACTAAAAAGAAATGGTTATTCTTTTGGCCAAGAATTTTCAAGAGACAATCTTGCTTACTTAAAAGCCTCAACGCTTACCTTTGTCATGCTAGTTTGGATACAAATGGTCAACGCTCTCAATTGCAGAAGTTTAACCGTATCAATATTTAAGCTAGGATTTTTCAAAAATAAATTCTTATTAATATCAATTTTGATATCAATATTTTTCGTTATCGCTATTGTCCAAATCCCATTCTTTCATCAATATCTAGGAACAACAGCTTTAAACTTAAAAGAATGGTTAATAATTGCCGGAGTCAGTTTAATTATTTTAGTGATGGAAGAGGGAAGGAAACATTTTATCCCACAATCCTTTTCATCACATAAGGAATCTCTAAAGCTAAATCTGTAGCGGAATAAGCAAAGCCTTTTTGACTTTCCAGACTATCACCAGCAACGCCTAAGCAAAATGAGGCTATACAAGCTGATTCAAATAAAGTCGCTCCTTGAGCATTTAATCCAGCGATAAATCCAGCTAAAACATCGCCGCTACCTCCAACTGTCATTCCTGGATTTCCAGTATTATTAATAAAATACTCTTCGTCAGGCTTGCAAATAATATCATTTTGACCTTTAACTAAAATTTGTAAATCAAGAATCTGTGCGGTTTTTTTTACTAATTCAATTTGATGATCTAAATCATTTGGAAATTGCGCGTTACAAACTTTTTCAAACTCTCCTCGATGTGGGGTTATCAATGTCTGATAAGGTAGTTTAACGTTATGAATAACTTTCAAAGCATCAGCATCAATAATCAAAGGTTTTTCAATTTTGGCGATTAACTTGATCAAAGCTTTCAAAGTTTCAGCTTTATCTCCTAACCCCGGTCCAACAACAACACTATCGCATTTATTCGCTAAATTTATAATTTTTTCTAAATCTTTTTCAGTTAAAAAATCACCAGAAAATTTTCTCACAATATAATCAGGATAAAAACTACGGCTACAATCAAAATTAGATTCAGGTACGAACATATAAACAAGATCAGCACCACTGTAGACCGCGCCCATAGCCGCAAAAATCGGCGCTCCATAATAATCAATTGATCCACCTATAACGCAAACGCGACCATTATCGCCTTTATGAGAATCATTGTCGCGACTAGGAAACATCTTGCGAACATCAAATTTGGAAAGAAAGTTGTGTTTCATATCTTATAAAGACTTGCCAAAAGCATGTCTCCACAAGATTAACATTATTTTATCTCGAAGTGAAAGTATCTTTTTTTAAAAAAATATTTTCTTGCATGAAAAACAATATTCCTATATATTTTCTCAGCTTTTAGAATATCAAAATTACAGGGAGCGGTAGTTCAGTTGGTTAGAACGCCACACTGTCACTGTGGAGGTCGCGGGTTCAAGTCCCGTCCGTTCCGCCATATTAATGTCTTTTTCAAAAATATGGTTATTTAAAATATTTATTCTTCCCAGTCCTCTTCCTCATCTTCAAAAACTTCCAAAGATACGTCATCATTATTAACAGTCATTACCTCAACATCAATTCCACATTCATCACAAACTAATATTTCCCCAACCTCTGTTTCAGCCGGGACTTCAACTTTCCCTTCACAGTCAGGATTAGGGCAAGCAATATAAAGATCTTTAGTTGTTGCGTTCATAAACAAGCATTTAGAAATATTTAAAAGTTCAATCCTATCTTAAAGCATAACTATTTTTAGATATCAATAGAAAATTTGAATACCAATAATAACCTTTACTTCAATAATACTTTTTCACTATACTAAAAACGTTATTATTCCTTTTATTTATGCAGAATATTTTTATACTTATTATCGGATTTTTGATCGGACAAGCGATTTTTTTTGTATTTGAAAAACGTAAATTAACTCAAAGCAAACTAAAACTTAAGTTTTTTAATAAAAAAAATGAAGAGACCAAAGAAGAAGCGCAAAACATCATAAAACAATCTCAAGATCAAGCACAAAACATCAAAGAACAAATTGAAGCAGAAGCCAAAAAAGTACAGGAAAGAATGGACATAATTGAAGAAAAAATTAAATTAAAAGAAGATTTTAGCTCTAAAAAAGAAAAGAGAAATCAAGAAGGACTTGAATTTCTAAGAAATCACGAAAAAGAAATTTTAAATTTTAAAGAAAAAATTAAACAATTTGACGAAGAACTTATTATTAAATTATGCAACCGAAACAAACTTGCAAAAGAAGAGGTTGTAAATGAATTAAAAAATGAAATGACCAAAATTTTTGCGATAATTGTGCCGAACTATATTAATAAAATTAAAATTGATTTTGAAGAAAATGGACAAAAAGACGCCAAAAATATTCTAGCTTGGATTATGCAAAGATGCTCTCTTGGCAGTTCTGTTGACAGAAAAGAAATGAGTATAAAAGTCCCATCAGAAAAAATGAAAGGAATGATCATCGGGAAAGAAGGTAAAAACATTGAATATTTTGAAAATACTTTAGATGTGGATGTCTTATTTAATCATGACGGACCTGATATTATTCGCGTATCTTCCCATGATCTTCTTAAAAAAGCTTTAGCCAAAGAAACTCTTGAATTGATGATGAGAGAAAAGACCATTAATCCGGAAATAATCGATCAATGCTTTTCAAAAGCCAAAGAAAAAATTAGAGAAATAATCAAAATTATGGGTAAAAAAGCGGTTGAAATGCTTGGCTTACAAGAAGTACCGGAAAAAATCCAAAATTTATTCGGACGTTTCGAATATCGATCAAGCTATGGACAGAATATCTGGGTCCATTCAATGGAAGTTTGTTATTTCGCAACTATGTTAGCTGATGAAATTGAAGCTGATCGCGAAGTGGCAAAATTAGCCGGCTTTACACATGATCTAGGAAAAGCCGTTGATCTACAAATCACCACTGATACTGGATTTCATAAAGAAGTAGCCACAAAATTATTAGACGCGCAAATTGCTGAACAATTGGATGGCAATAAAACACATGACGATATCAGCAAAATAATTTTAGAAAACTGGCAGTTCCCAAAAGACGAAAATTTAAGAAAAAAAGTTATCTATGCCGGTTACTGTCATCACGAAAAAGTACCTTATAGAAATCCCGAAGATTATTTAATAAAAGCCGCTGATGCCATTTCTTCAGGTCGGCCTGGCGCGCGACAAGAAACATTTGAATTATACTTAAATAGGATTAAAGAACTTGAAGAGCTGGGCGGAAGTGTAGGAAACATTAAAAAATGCTATTCAGTTTCAGCAGGCAGAGAATTGCGATTAATTGTTGATGAAAGCATGGTCAAAGATGAGCAAATGCAAGGTATTGCTGATATTACCGCTAAAAATATTCAAGAGACTTTAAGTTATCCTGGAAAAATTAAAGTGAACGTTATTCGATGGACAGAATACAAAGAAAAAGCGAATGTGAAATAAATTAAATTCCTAATTACTAATTGCTCAAAATTACAGATTCCCGCCCACACTCTTTGATGAGACTAACGTAAATATGCACAGGTGCGGGAATGACATTTGTTCCCACCCCATTACCCATTACCCATTCCTAATTCCTAATTCAGATACTTGTTTTTCAAAAATAAAAATTTAGAAGAGAAAAAAAACCGAAACACAATAGATAAAATTGTAATGGGGCTTATTATCGGCGGAGCAATAGGCTCAGCCTTAGGTTTAAGTTTTGCGCCTGATGAAGGATCGCAAACTCGCGAGAAAATAAAAAAAAGTAGCCTAGTCGGTATTAAATTGCTACGCGCAGTTTATGAAGTAATTAAAAAAAGAATCACAAATCATATTAATCAAAAACGAGATTTATAAATTGCTATGAAAAAATTCATCCAAATAACGAAATTATTATCTATCGCGTTATCAATTATTTTGTTAAATCAAATTTTTGCATATGCAAGCGATATTGATTTAGGCGAGGCGATTCAAGATATACCATCTGAAAATGTCTTGCTACTAGATAGGCATATTTTAATAAAAATTCCTGTTTTAGGAACAATGTATTTTTTAAAATTAAAAGACTTAGGAATTAATGAAAATCTAGATATAAATATTTCTGAAGCGAAAAAAGCACTTGAAAAAATAAATTCTTTTCTGCCTAAACCGCAAAATGCCTATTTTAACTTTGAAAATAATGAAATTATTATAACTGAAGCACAAGACGGCTTTGAAATTGATTTTGAAAAAACTTTTGAAAAACTACAAAAGAATTTGACGGATTTTAATTTAAAAGAATTAGAAATTGAGCTTAAAAAAACGCCGGCCGACATCCACCAGATAGATCTTGAAAAATATGAAGAGGAATTAAAATCGAAACTAATTCCAATAGAAATTAATTCAGAAAAAAAATCATGGGAATTAAAACCTGAAACTTATATCAACTGGCTGAATTTAGAAAAACAAAAATTTCTTAAATGCGATTTTTTAGATGCGCCATTAGAAATTAAAATAAAAGAGGCTGTTTCCTTACCAAATTGTACTATTAATGAAAATTTACAAATAAATATTGATAATGCAAAAATGAAAAAATATATAGAAGAAAACATCAAAAATGCTGTTGAAATAAAGCCGCAAAATGTAAAAATCTATTATGATGAAAATGAGCAAATAATTTTTGACGGTACTGGAACAAACGGCCAAGAAATATCAAACAAAATGCTAGTTAATATGCTGAGTCTAGCGCTTTCAAACGGAATTCAAAAATTTGAAATCCCACTCAAAAATATTCCAGCGCAAGTTGAAACTGATGAAAAACTACAAACATTAGGAATAAAAGAACTCACGGCAGTTGGCTGGAGCGATTTTTCTGGATCATCTAACGCCAGAATTTTCAATGTGAAATTTGGATTAGAAAAATATAACGGACTTTTAATCGCCCCTGGAGAAAAATTTTCTTTTAATGATCATTTAGGCGGTCCAGTAACAAACGAGAGTGGATGGAAATCCGAACTGGTCATCAAAGGGAACGAAACCATTCCTGAAGCTGGAGGCGGACTTTGTCAAGTTTCTACCACATTTTATCGAGCGGCATGGACAGGAGGATATAAAATAGATGAAAGAAGCGGACATTCATATGCGGTAAGCTATTATAAAGAACCATATGGCTATGGCACCGACTGTACCGTTTATCCAGGAGCAAAAAACTGCCAATTTACAAATGACAGCGATTATCATATTTTAACCCAAACTTATATTGAAGGCACAAAAGCTTATTTTAAATTTTATTCGACTAATGATGGACGAAAAGTAGATTTAGACGGTCCTTATTATTACGATTATCATTCCGTAGGACCGGTTTATACAAAAGTTGACAATTTAGCGTCTGGCGAGAAACGTTTAAAAGAATATTCACACACTGGATTCAAAGCTGATTGGTACAGATTTATCACTAAAAACGGCGAAACTGAAAAGGAATTATTTCATACTGATTACCGCGCCATGCCAGCAAAATATGAAGTTTCCGCAGAAGACGCGGTTTTATCAGATTTTGAATAAAAATCACATATTTTGCGTTTTCGCCTTGGCGATTTCATGATACGGACTTAAATCTAAAATTTTTCTATAAATTTCTAAGGCTTTTGCAGTGTCCCCATCTTGTTCACTATAAGCCGCTAAAACTAACAAAGCATCAATATCTTTTGTTTCGCGTTTAACCCAATTTTCATATTGTTCGCGAGCTTTTTTCATCTCGCCCATCTGTTCATAAACTCTGGCTAAATTAATAAACCTTTCTTTCCTATTTGAATCAATTTCCAAAGCTTTTTGATAAGCTTTTACAGCGGTATCGAAATCCCCTTTTACATAATAACAAAGACCTAAATTTGTAAAATAAACAGCATTTGGATGTTTTTGAATTAAAATTTCATAAATCCCCTCAGCTTTATGATACTGCTTTTGGATCATATAAATTTTTGCTAATCGATGCTGAATCGCTGAACTTTCTCCATGATTAGCTAAAACTTCTATCAAAGTTTTTTGAGCAGAATCAAAATCTTGATCTTTAATAAGATTATCAACATCCATCAGAATTTTATCTAATTTTATAAATTTTTTATCAATTTCGATATCAATTTCCTCATCATCAATAGTAAATTCCTCCTTTTTATCAAGATTTTTATCATTCAAAGCGTCAGTTTTCTGCCAATGAAGTCCTTTTTTAGTTAAAATATATCGATAGGTAAAAATTGCACCTAAGCCAATGATAGAAATAATTAATAAGAAAATATAGAACATTATTAAATTGTTAAATTATTGATTTCTATACTCCTACGCTTTAATAATTTAAAATTGTATAATGCTACGTAGCTTTATAATATTGTTTATTTACCTTATAAAATAAATAATT
>MFXJ01000105.1:0-1380 GCA_001787465.1 Candidatus Peregrinibacteria bacterium RIFOXYB2_FULL_32_7
TTATTTTGCTCCAAAATTAATTAAAAAATTCCAGAAGGAAACTTTGATAAAACTGGATAGGGGACTTTCTCCATTATCCAAGTTTTCTTCAGAGTTAACATTAAAAAAATAGTGAAAGGGTTCATGGAGTATCTTCGTTTTAATATTGCACTGGAAATTCCGTAATAAATTATGTATATCACATTAATAGCAGTTTTTTTGATATTATCATCTAGACATTTTTTATTGAATATGTGAGTAAGCATGTATGAAAAATTCTCATTTACAAATAATATTGATTTTGTTTTTTTCAGCCTGTGCTGAAAAACCGGTTTATTTAGAAAATGGAGTTACCATGTCACACTCTGGCCAAACAATTGCGATAGAAAGGCAAACGCATGATCCAATCTATGCGCTCTACGGACGACATGGCCTTCTTCGAAATGTCGAAAGTACACGAAACAGCATTATGGTAGGACGACTGAGAATAATCAATCAAGGAAGTGAAACTGTTCGTATTAAAAACTGTGTGTTAATTTTTTCTAGCAAAGGCCGCGAATATCAACGTACAACGCTGGATGATGCGTGGCTGGAACGAGAAGCAAAACCAGCATATGCCTATCTTCAATCTTCTGTCGTACAAAAATTTTACAAGGCAGTTTCGTTTTATCAAGGTAATTTTACATCAAAGATCGAGCTGAAAACTAACGAGGCTTTGCCAATCTTTAATCAATATTTTGATTTTTATACTCCTGAACCTATAGACAACTTGGAGGTTCGCTGTCAGCTAGCAGATGGAAATCAAGCAAGTTCAAATTTTAAAATAACTGAGTATGTGCAGAAAAACCGCTATGATTTTCCAATGAAAGGAAGTGACCTGATCACATTTGGAAATCCTTATCAAATATGGGGCCATCGGACGATGCCTCATGCGGAATTTGGCTTTGATGTTCAAATTCTTGGGCGTAATGGTCGTGTTTACGAAGGGTCTCCTAGCAATCCTAACAATCATTTTTGTATGGGTCGTTCCATTTATGCTCCCGCAGACGGCACAGTTGTAGAAGTATTGGATGGTCTTCCTGATAATCCAAAAGCTTATAACCGGCAGGCATTTACTAAGCACTTTGAAAAGTTGAAAGATCAATTTCCTGCCATTCAATTAAACGGCGGGAACATGATCCTCATTGATCACGGGAATCAGGAATACTCTTTTCTCATCCATTTACTTAAAAACAGTATTAGGATTAAAAAGGGTGAGCAAGTTAAGCGAGGGGCATTGTTGGCAAAATGTGGTCATTCCGGAGAAGGGTCTACCTCGCCACATTTGCATTTTCATTTTGGGAATCGTTCGGATATGCTTACATCCACAAGCTTGCCTATTGTATTTGACAATGTAGACAA
>MFXJ01000105.1:1557-5023 GCA_001787465.1 Candidatus Peregrinibacteria bacterium RIFOXYB2_FULL_32_7
TTCTGCGGTAAGAAGAATCATATCAAGTAATTTATCAATGCCTTCACCTGTTAAAGCAGAAATAGGTGTCATAATCGTATCTCCGCCCCATTCTTCAGGTTGTAATCCTTGTTCAACAAGCGCGGTTTTAACTCTTTCTACGTTTGCGCCCTCTTTATCAATTTTATTTATCGCAACAATAATAGGTATATTAGCGTCTTTTGCATGGTTAATCGCTTCAATTGTTTGAGGTTTAATGCCTTCATCGGCGGCTACTACTAAAATAGCAATATCAGTTGCTTTTGCTCCTCTGGCGCGCATGGCTGTAAATGCTTCATGTCCGGGGGTGTCTAGGAAAGTAATTTTTTTACCATTTTTTTCTACTTGATAAGCGCCGATATGCTGGGTAATGCCACCAGCTTCGCCAGCGACCACATTCGTATTCCTAATAGCGTCAAGCAATTTAGTTTTGCCATGGTCAACGTGTCCCATGACGCTAATAACCGGAGGTCTTGTTTTTAAATTTAATTTATCATCTTCATAAAGAAGTTTTTTTAAATTTCCAGCCATCATGTCTTCAATTTTTGCCGAGCTTCTTTTTCGTTTTATTTTGATCCCTAAATCTAGAGCTATAAGACTTATGGTGTCAAAATCTATTTGTTGGTTGATATTTGCGATAATACCGTTTTTCATTAATTCTCCTATTATTTTTGCGGCGCTAACTTCTGTTTTTTCAGCAAATTCTTTGATCGTAATAGTATCTTCAATTTCAATTTCAGCTTTAGTTTCTTCTTTTTCTTTTTTTATCTCTTCTGGTTTTTCGTCTTTGGTTTTTTTAATTTTAATTTTTTCTTTGCCGGCGGTTTTTTTGCGTTGAGATTTAATAAGGTCTTTTTCTTGTTCTTGATGGACAATTTCATCGTAAATTTCTGCGGTATTCATTTCCTGTTTACCAACGACACTGCTTAATTCTTCTTCAATAAGTTCAGCGACATCATCAGCAATTGTTTTATCTTTTTCATTTATTTCAAAATCAAAATCTTTGATATAAGAAGTCAATTCATTAACTTTCATATCAAGTTTTTTCGCTAAATCTTTAATTTTTGTGGACATGAAATTAGGAAAAAGGAGAAAGGAAAAATTTAAAAAAACGCAGATTAAATCTACAGGAAAAATTGTTAGATTAAAAGGGGAATTGATAAAAGGGAGAATTCTAAGGTTTTATAAACTTTCTTTTTTCATAAAATTATACAGCATTTCAGCAACTTCTCCTCTTGTAATCGGTCTGTCTACGCCGAAAATATTTTCGCTTAAAGGCTCTATTAATCCGTAGGTGTAAGCTGTGTCTACATAGTTAAAAGCCCAATGATTTTCCGGAACATCTTTAAATTTTCGCTCCCCATTTTCCAAAATTTGCAGGTTTGAAGCTCGAAAGATAATCGCTAAAGCTTCACCTTTGGTGATTTGCTTATTTGGATTTGCTGTTTTCCCGCAAAGGCCATTTTCGCAATGATAATAGCCAGTTAAAATGCCCTCATTAAACGCTTTGATTAAATATTTATAATACCAATCCTTATTTTTAATATCTGTAAAAGTTATATTTTGCGAATAAGGAATGGTTGCTCCGATTTTGAAAGCAGTTAAGACCATTTTTACTGTTTCCGCTCTGGTAATTAGTTCGTCGGGAGCCATATCGTTTGTTATTGAATAGGTTTTTAAAATTTTTTCATTTTGATATTCATCGGTTTTTAAAATTTTTATATTTCCATTTTTGTCTTCAACTTTATACATTTTATAACTAAATCCTTGCAGGGCACCTTTGCTTTTTAAATATTTTAGATAAGGTGAATATTCATTAATTTTTAAAGATAGAACTTTTTCTGCTCTTTCGCCATCTTCATCTTCAATTTCTATATGTATTTTTTTTAAACCGACTTCATCCCATTTTTTGTACCATGAACAGGAATTGGAAAAATTAGTATCAAAAACGATATCATTAGTAAGGTCGTTTCGGCCATGATAATTCGTGTCAATTCTGCATTTTAATTTACTTTCGTTATCAAGGGAACTAACCGCATCGATGATAAAATTTGTTTCAAAAGTTCCGTTTTCTCCAGGGATAAGAAAAACGTTTAGTTCAGGTTCAGTATTCTCTATGATATGTACGATAAATTGTCTCGTAATACTTATTCCAGTTTGATCTCTAACTTCCAAAATTCCGTCTTGATCAAATTTTGTTCCGTAAGGATAGGTATATTTTATTTTATTTTGCCGGCTCCAATTTTTTTCTACTTCTTTATCGCCGTTAAAATCCCATCTGTATTCAAGATAACGGCTTTGAAATTGGTTATGATAAGTTCCTGAAGCGTCAAAAGTGAATTCCTCATTAAAAGTTCCTTGTTCAGGAGTAATATCGAGTTGTATATGTGGCCCTTCATTTGGAACAACTTTTACTGTTTGTTTGTAAAAATGAGCATTTTGATTAGGATCAGAAATAGTTAATTTCACAGTATAAGTTCCATTTTCCCAATAAATATGTTCGGTTTGATAATTGCCTTTTCCGTAAGCCCATTCTTCTGCTCCATCACCAAAATCCCAAATAAAATACAAGTCAGAAAGCGAAGTATCTTTATCAATTGTGCATCTAGCATCAAAATTAAAAGTAGCGCCTAATTCTTGATCGTTTTTTGCAGTGCCGAAGATAACGCTTTCATTTGTGTTAAGCATCCCAGCCTGAGTTTTAACCGTAAAACAGGCACGGGGAACGTATCCATTCTCAGGTTCATCAAGTTGATATGCGGCTTTGAGCTGATCAGGATGTTTTTTTACTAATTGAACAGTGCTAAAAGTAGCAATTAGCAATAAAAATACTATGATAATTTTTAATTTAAGCTTCATCTATATATTTTATCACATTTTGAAAGAGCTGAGAATCGAAATTTGTGAATTGTTTTAGTTATCTAAGTGAGCTTGAGCTGTTTGTATTGATGAATTAGGATTAGGCGTAGCGGTAGTAAGATCATTAGGATCAAAATCATCACCTAATGGTGGTATATATTTGGGATCAGGTATGGTAGTAGGTGTAGCGACTGAAGCTATTTCCTGTCTAGTATCGTCTTTAGTCTTTATTAATTTGGGTGCGGTTAAAAAAGATATTGTTTCCTCAAGTCCTGCAGTGTCTTTTGAAGGTGCATCTGCAATTGGATCAGTAGATGAAGGAATTTCATTAGGAATTCCACAATTATTTGTTAAACCCCCTAACAATGCTAACGCTGGTAAAAAATTGCGCATTAGATAAATTTAATTAATTTGGAAAAAATTATACTTGTTTTTTTATTTTTGTCAAATTTATTTTTTATATTATAAAACTTAATGCTTATTTTTTCGCAAAAATTAATATTTTTTGGTAATATGTGCTTGTACTTTAATAATTATGAATTTTAAATTTTAAATTCCAGCCTGAAGTTCTGGCTAGTAAAATTTATCT
>MFXJ01000106.1 GCA_001787465.1 Candidatus Peregrinibacteria bacterium RIFOXYB2_FULL_32_7
TCATAAATTGTATCATTTCCTAAGTTCGCATGTACTAAAACATTAGCTGAAATATTCCTTTTATTTTTTGGGCTATCGCCCAATTGTTTTAAAAAATTTTAAAATTTCTTTTTCTTTAAATACAGAGGGGTATACGGTGTTTTCTCCGCTCCGCTACGAAAACGATTTATTTATAAGGGGAAAACGGATATAATACGATTGCATTACTTGATAAAAAAACTATAATGTCTCAAACAACACTATTTGGCGAAAAATATAAAATACACCAATTCCCAAGAACTCAATACTTGGGAAGCAAGGAAAAGCTTATTAAGTGGATTCTTGAAACTGCACCAAATGATATTAAGACTGTTTTTGATGCTTTCAGTGGGACATCTGTCGTTGGTTATTATTTTAAAGATCGAGGTTGCAAAATTTATAGCAATGATTTTTTAAAATGTAATTCTCTAATTTCTAAAGCTCTAATTGAAAATCAAAATATCACTCTTAATAAAGATGACATAGATATTTTATTGGACGAAACTACAAAAGCAGATAACCTAATTGAAAAGATTTTTACTGGAGTATTTTTTGAAAAAGATCAAGCCCAATTTTTAGATATATTTAGAGCCAATGTTGAAAAATTAGATAATGAGTATAAAAAAGCATTGGCGTTAGCTTTGATGAATCGTTCTCTAACAAGAAAAATCACATTAGGGCATTTTGCACATTTAAAGGCAATTGAATACAGCAGAAATCCTGATAGAATCAAAAGAAATGCGAGCTTAGCAAAACACCTTAAAGATATTTTTCAAAGTCTTGTTCATTCATACAATCACGCAATTTTTGATAATAAAAAACAGAACTGGGTTTTTTGTGAAGATACAATTTCTTTACTTCCGAAACTTAAAGATGTTGATTTGGCCTATTTTGACCCTCCCTATGTCGGTTGTCATCCAGACTACCAAGCGTTTTATCATTTTTTAGAAACATTTGTTCAATATTGGAAAGATAAGGAATTCGTAAATGGCACAAAATCATATTTTCCAAAAAAAGAGAGCGGTTTTGTTCAGAAAACAGAGATTATTAATTCATTCACAAAATTATTTGAAGCTAGCAATCATATTCCTTATTGGCTTATTTCATACAACAACAAAAGCTATCCTGAAAAAGATACAATGATTGAATTGATAAAAAAACACAAAAAAGTGAAGGTTTATGAGCAAGAGTATCAAAATCACTACGGGGGCAAAGGTTCGAGAAAAGGAACCCGAGAATATCTTTTTTATTGTTATAATTAAAAATATATATGAGCAAATTCAAACAGTTCAAACAACTATATCAGGACAATAAATTCGACGTACTGTTAAAAGACACTGATAGTGTTTATTGGCTTAAATTGAGATCAATTTCTCGCAAAGAATTGATGGTTAATTTCTGCACAGATAATGGTATCGATTCTACCGGTGTTAGGGGTACGGCACTTTTTGAACATATTTATGAATCCAAACCGGATGAGAAAATTGTTGATAAATTTATTGCACAAAAATATTCGATTGAGCGCACAAAACGAAAAGCAAATGAAACAAAACTAGTTTCTGAATTATATAAAATGAAGGTTCTTGATTGGGGTGGAATTTATCAAAATAACCTTGAAAAAAGCATAGTTGATAATTACATAAAAAAGATTAAGGATTTTGATCTTCTGAATAAGAAAATCGAAAACGAAATCCACGCAAGTATGCGAGGGTATGTTCAATCATCATGGTTTAACCACTGGACTTCAATTTTGATTGAAGACATTTTTAAGGATAACAAAAAAGTTATACCTACAATTGGCTTGATTAAAAAAGTGGACTTCTTTATTTCAAATGTTCCATTTGATCTCAAAGTTACCTATTTCCCTGAAGGCTATATGCTCGCAAAGCGTAAGGCACTTGGCTTACCAACAGAAATACAGCTTCTAAAACGATTCGCAAAAACAAAAGATATCCAGTACGATAAAACCCAAAAAGATAAAATTCTAATGTCAGAATTATCGACACGCATATCCGAAAAAACTGATGCGGAATCTAAGAAGTTCATTCAGGAATTTAAAGAAGTGCGTTGGAAAATTGTAGAGGATACTATCAAGGACAAAAAATCTCTCATAAAGTGGCTTTATGAAGAACAGGGTGAGCGAAGATTTGATGCCGCGAATCGTCTATTTTTGGTTTTGATCGACAAGGAAAACATGGATGAAAGTTGGAAAATGAAAAGGAATATAGAGCTATTGGGTGATGAGGTAAATTTGTATCTCGACAAGTTTAATGCGGAAGATACAGCTAAACTTAATATAGAATTTGATTGGATGGACGGCAAAAAATATAAGACTGTTTCGGATGCCATTTTTATCGTCAAAAAATAAAATAGTTATGTTTATTTACGACAAACCAATTGAAACTGAAAAGGACGACTTCCTAAGCAGAAAAAGATTTTCTCAACATCTTGGGAAAGCACTTTTAGATTGGAAAGAAAAAGAAAGTCTTGTCATTGCGATTTATGGTGAATGGGGATCTGGAAAATCTTCAGTTATTAATTTAGCCAATGAATACATTGAGGACACACAAAACGATGATAAACCAACAATTATTGGATTTAATCCCTGGGGCTTTTCAGAAGAAAAAAATCTCAGTACTCACTTTTTTAACGAAATAGCCAAGGAACTTGAGATTAAACATGGCTCATCAAAAGATCAAAAGATTGCAGAAAAGCTGAAGCTGTACTCTAAATTGCTAAGTCTTGCGCCCCAAAAGGAAACTTTAAATATCCTTTCCTCAAAAGTTCTTCTGGGCTTGGGCTTAATCGGTATTTCGTCCAGCCAAATAATACAATGGCTAGAGATATCGGCAAACTGGATTAAATATACATTTTTTGGGATAGGTCTCGTTTTATTTTTGATGGGATTGTTTAAAGATTTTTTGCTTGGTTTGTCAGATTTTTTTCAACAGAAGTATTTGGTAAACAAAAAATCTGTTACTGAATTAAAAAATGAAATAAAAAAAGAGCTTTTGGACCGTAATAAAAAAATTGTGATTGTTATTGATGATATTGATCGCCTAAATCAGTCGGAAATCAAACAAATTTTTAGACTAATTCGTATAAATGCAGACTTTCCAAATACAATTTATCTTTTGGCTTTTGATAGAAAAATTGTTGAGCAAAATCTTGAAGAGCAAATCGGTGTTTCGGGAAAGGATTATTTGAACAAGATAGTCCAAGTGCATTTTAACGTGCCTTTTGCAAAACCCTCAAAAATATCCACGTTTCTTTTTAAAGAGCTAGATCGGATTTTGAGTATATTACCTGAATCTGCACAAAAATATTTTGGACAAGACGAACCATATTGGGCAAATATTTATCATTCGGGTTTCAAAGATTTTTTCAAAAACATACGAGATGTAAAAAGGTTCGCAAGCAGTTTGGAATTTAATATCTCTCAAATGTATCAAGGTAAGATAATGGAAGTAAACCCGATAGATTTCATTGCTATTGAGGCAATCAGAATTTTTGCGCCGGATTTCTACTCATTCATACGTGATAAAAGTGCGCTTTTTACTTCTACTGATAGGAACGACCGAAGTTCAAGGGATAACAATCCAAGAAAAGATGAGATTGAAAAAGCGTTGAACGCATTACCAAGTGAAATAAAAAAATCTGTTCTTGAGTTATTGAAAAGATTATTTCCACAAGTCGACGGCATTTTTCAGTACGGTTATTCAACACACGGACACGAATGGCAGTCCAGTTGGAGCAATAATTTAAGAGTATGCGCTACAAATAATTTTGATAGCTACTTTACGCTAATTCCTGGTGGTGACGAGGAAGAATTAAGCCAGTTTGAAATTGAGGAAATTTTAAGCAAAACAAACTCAGCGGAAGATTTTGAAAAGATTATTAGGGAATATATTGAGAAAATGAAAATCAGGAAGGTTTTACAAAGGATCCAAGATTTTACAGGTGATCAAACTCGTATCTCGCAAGATAATGCAAAAAATGTAGTTAAGGCACTTTTCAATATTTCCGATGATTTGCCTGAAGAAAAAGTTGGGATGTGGGATTTCGGAATAGATATGGATTTGATGAGAATAATTTATCAGTTGCTAAAAAGAGAATCTGATAAAAGCAAAAATTTTGAAATATTAAAAGAAGCTATACCACAGTCTAAAGGTCTCTTCGGCCCAATACAAAAAGTTTCTTTGGAGTCATCAAGGAAAGAAAAGGGCAAGGATTCGGACGAATTTGTTGTGCCGGAGGATAAGATTGAAGAACTACAAAAACTTTGCCTCAAAAAGATAAAGGAAAAAAGTACCGATGATCTTCTTAAGCATAAAAATTTACTCTATATTCTATATCGCTGGAAAGAATGGGATAAGGAGGAAAAATGGAAAGAATTTATAAAAGAAGTAACTGACGATGACGCAAAGTTGCTTTTGTTCACGACTAAATTTATTTCGGAAACCAAAAGCCAAACGATTGGAGATTATGGAGTAAAGATAACTAAAAAGTTAAATTATAAAAGCTTAAATAATTTTATTAATCTCGAGGATGCAAAAACAAAGTTGGAAGAAACAAAAAAACAAGATAACGAACTATACAAAAGCAATAAGGAATCGATTGATTTATTCTTAGACAATTTTGACAAAAAAGACAACGGCGATTTAGATTAAAGGATAAGTTGTTTGAGGTCGGGGCAATTCACCCCTTTTGTTCCCCTCTTGCCCCTCCCTCAAACGAAAAAGAAATAAGGAGTTTTGGATTTTGGGCATTCACCCCTGACCCCTCTGCCCAAAACCCAAAACGGAAAAAGAAATTTTAAAATTTTTCAAAACAATTCCAACTGCTGTCGGAAAAAAGAAAAGGAATACATCAGCTAACACGGCATATCTGGTTACGGTTCGCCTCTGGCGAGCCTCCACCCATATTTTACTCCGCTACGCTCCGTAAAACATCAGATATCCCGATACGTTATAATGCCATGCGGATTTTAAAGCTAAACTGAAATCATTTACAATAAAAAAACTCAAGATAATTAATTGATTCGTGAAACA
>MFXJ01000107.1 GCA_001787465.1 Candidatus Peregrinibacteria bacterium RIFOXYB2_FULL_32_7
ATTATTTGTACTATTTAACAAATTTAATATAAAATATTTATACTTATTACTTTTTAATTTTTATACTATGATGGGATTTAATTCATTGACCGGTTCGTTTATTGGTTTTCATATCCACATGCTATTTGGATTAATTTTCTTTATTGGCATAGTAATAGCAATTGTAGCAATAGCAAAATTCTCCAACAAGAAAGACATTTATGCTTGGATGACTTGGTTACTTATTATTGGCTTTGTCGGTCTTTTATTAACGAATATTTTTGGCGGAGGAATGTTGCGTTTTATGTCTGGAAAATATAGTCTTAATAGATTTCCAATGATGATGAATGGATATTATGATGATGAAATAAAAAATTACAACTCTTATGGGGACTGGCAACAACACATGTTTGAAAAGGCAAAGGAATCTTACAATCAATAAGAGACCTCAATAAAACTACTGTTTTATATAAGATTGTATGCTGAAAATATTTACAATTTCTTCATCGTTTATTTGTTCAAAATTTTCATAAAAAGATCCTACCGCTCCAAAATAAGAAGGTATGGAAAGACAAAAGATTTCATCTACTTTTGTTTTAATTCTTTGTAACGCATCTTCTGCCCCTACGGGGATAGCTGTAATTACTTTAATTGCCCCTTGAGATTTTACTGACTCAATAGCCGCAGTCATAGTTAAGCCTGTAGCCACACCATCATCAACCAAAATTACAGTTTTATTTTTTATGTTTATAGCCGGCCTGCCACTTCTATAAACCAATGATCTTCTTTTAAGTTCCTTCATCGTTTTTTCAAGTTCATATTTAAGGTAATCATTTGAAATCTGATAAAGATTTATGATTTGTCTATCTAACAATAAAATGCCATTTTCACTAACTGCACCAATAGCAAATTCTTTATTTCCAGGAGCTCCTATTTTACCAGATGCTAATATATCAAATGGTAAACTAAATTCATTAGCTAATATCGCTCCTATTATAACCCCTCCTCGAGGCAAAGCTAAAACAATAGTATCTTTCGCCTTATGAAATTTAAACATAAGTCTAGCAAGTCTTAAACCGGCATCTTTTCTGTTTTTGAACATAAAAATATAATTAACAATTTTCTTTTGAAAATCAGTTGCTTCACTCCGGAATATGGGATTTGATATTTTTATATATTTTCCATATCCCGGAGAGCAACTCAATTATTTTCAATTTAAAAAATAAAAAACAATATTTTATTTCTTAACAACCGTTCCGATAAGAACATTATTTGTCTCATCTGTTTCCTGAATTGTATTATCAATATCTACCCCTATAGTTAAATCACTAGTGTCATAATTGTTGAAATAAAAATCATAAGTACCACCATTTGGTATTGTTGCGCAAGTATTAGCGATTTGCTGTTCTATAATATAAGTAGTGGTTACTCCATTTGCCGACCATGACAACTTAATATTTTCTGCACTATTATTCGTCGTACACAAATCAACATAAATCACACTATTATCCTCACTCATTCTAAAGTTAGTTAAATAAAGATCAATCATTCCATCACTTGCATCTTCTACTGTGCCTTCTTGATCATCTGCTGTTTCTTGATCTATCGTCTGATCACTTTCACCATCCGATGAATCACTTTGATTTCCACCATTTCCAATTACAGTTCCAATAAGTATATTGTTGGTTTCATTTTCTTCCTGAATTGTGTTATCAGTATCTACCTCTATAGTTAAATCACTAGTATCATAATTGTTGAAATAAAAATCATAAGTACCACCATTTGGTATTGTTGCGCAAGTATTAGCGATTTGTTGTTCTATGGCATAAGTAGTGGTTACTCCATTTGCTGACCATGACAACTTAATATTTTCTGCACTATTATTCGTCGTACACAAATCAACATAAATCACACTATTATCCTCACTCATGCTAAAATTAGCCAAATAAAGATCAACAATTCCATTACTCTCTGTTGTTCCTTCCTCATCTCCTGTTGTTCCTTCCTCATCTCCTGTTGTTCCTTCCTCATCTCCTGTTGTTCCTTCCTCATCTCCTGTTGTTCCTTCTTCATCTCCTGTTGTTCCTTCCTCATCTCCTGTTGCTGTTTCTTGATCTATTTGACTATTACCACTTCCATTATCTTCTACCGAATTATCTTCATTCGTATCTTCATCACTAGAGTTACCACTTTGATCATCCTCCTGCTGACTTTCTTCAGTACTTTGATCTTCTTCCGCAGAATCCTCCTCCTCATCAGACAAATTAACATCTTCAGTTGCATCGTTATCTTCTTCTATACCAGACAAATTAACATTTGCAGTTGCGCTATTATTATTTTCATTTTCTTCATCTATAAGATTGTCATGATCTGCAGTAACTGTTAATAAATATGTAGTAGTTGGATCTAACTCAAACATATACATATTCCAATTAGAAGGTGTATAACAAGCATTAACAGCTAAATTATCCAAAGTAATTGTCTTTTCTTTACCATTAGCATCAAAAGTAACATCAATATTATCAGTAGATTGATTGTAACTGCATACTGTTGCATAAAAAGTCCCTGTATCTTCATTTAGACCTAAATCCTCTACAGTTAAATCTGCTTTTTTATCTGAAATCGAACTACTATTAAGATCTTCTTTAATTTCTATTGTCGTAAAAGCGCTATTATTATCTTCATTAGATTCGGCAATATGTTGATTAACATCAACTGTCGCTCCTAACGAATAAATTGTATTTTGTACAAAATTGAAATGATACATATTCCAATCATGCACCTTATAACAACCATTAGTAGTTAAATGATCGATATTAATTAATTGGCTTTGTCCATTAGCACTAAGTGTTAATTCTATATTAGAAGCTTGATTATTATTACTGCATACTTCTGCGAATATAACTCCTACATCATCATTAAGCCCAAGATCATTAATTACTAAATCTGGAAGAACAGAAGACGACCCCGTGTCTTCATCTTCGTGCATATCTTCACCTTCGTGCATATCTTCATCTTCGTGCATATCTTCACCTTCGTGCATATCTTCATCTTCGTGCATATCTTCATCTTCGTGCATATCTTCATCTTCGTGCATATCTTCATTCATATCTTCAGTTTCAGTTTCGTCTTCAGTTACATCTTCATCTGCCACACTTCCTCCTGAACTTCTCTGATAATCATTTGTGTCTTCATTTTCATCCTCATTAATATTCTCATTTTCGTCTTCAGTTTCAGTTCCATCCTCAATTTCGTCTTCGGGCTCATTTTCATTCATGTCTTCTGTTTCATCTTCAGTTTCAGTTTCGTCCTCAGTTACATCTTCATCTGCTACACCTCCTCCTGAGCTCCTCTGATAATCATTTGTGTCTTCATTTTCATCCTCATTAATATTCTCATTTTCATCCTCATTAATATTCTCATTTTCATCTTCAGTTTCAGTTTCATTTTCATTCATATCTTCGGTTTCATCTTCATTTTCATCTTCAGTTTCAGTTTCATCTTCCACACTTCCTCCTGAACTTCCTGAACTTCCTTGGTAATCATTTAGATCTTCATCTTCATCATCATTAACATCTTCAGTTTCATCTTCAGTTTCAATTTCATCTTCAACCTCAGTTTCTTCATCTTCATTCACGTCTTCTGTTTTATCTTCGACTTCAGTTTCTTCATCTTCACTCACGTCTTCTGTTTCATCTTCGACCTCAGTTTCTTCATCTTCACTCACGTCTTCCGTTTCATCTTCAACCTCAGTTTCTTCATCTTCATTCACGTCTTCCGTTTCATCTTCAACCTCAGCTTCATCTCCTCCAGCATTTCCGTTATCTGCATCACCCTGATCTCCATTTGTATTATGATCATTTTTAATAAAATTTACTAACCATTCCCAAAATCTCTGCCTCACTGTTAAATAACTAGTCAGCTGATCATTAAAAGATGTTACATTTTCTGATATAGTTATGTTATTAAACCAATCCAATGCTAAAATTGGATGATTCGCTTTCCTTGTACCACCTTCATCTGCAGCATAAGTAATTTGTTGAAATGAAAAAAGCAGTACAAGCAATATAGCTCCTGTCAAAAGAAAATTTTTACTTTTTCGTAATAATGTAATATTCGTTTCCATAGTATAAAAATTAAAATATAATAATATAGTCCATAAAAATTATGATGGACAAACAGTAAATTTACGCCTATGGACCATCTCTTGGTCTATATCTCTGATAATTTAAAAATTTAAAAAAAATGCTATTCATAAATAAAATAATTAATAACGAAATTAATAAAATTAAAATGAAATAAGTAATAGACTTACTGCACAATAATTAAATAGCTCCTGCTCTAATTTTTTTTCTGCCACGACAAAGCAGTAATTTTACAGAATTAACGCTTTTATTCATGGACATGGCAATTTCTTTAGTAGACATATCTTTTTTATATTTGAATAAAAAAACTTTTCTTTCCCTATTTGATAATTTTTTTGATAACAACCATATTTTTTCAATTCTTATTTTAAAGTCTATTTTATCGCACAAATTTTCATAATTAATTATGTAATTTGAATCGCAAAAAATAGACATATCTTCAATATCAATTATTCTGCCTGATTTTTTATAAAAATTTATTAACAAATTATGAGCAATAGTTAACAAATAAGAAATATATTTAATTTGTCTATACTGAAATTTATCTAAAAATTTAAAAGCTTGGAAAAAAGTATCTTGAGTTAAATCTTCAGCACTTTCATATCTCCCCGTTCTTCGCAAAAAATAAACAAATATTTGTTTATAATATCTATCATAGACATAAGCAAAAAGAGAGCGATTATCTTTCGCTTGTCTTATGAGCTGTTCATCTATTGAAATGTTCTCCTGATCGTTCATATAAAAAATTTATAAACTATTAGTAATTTACTTATAGTTTATAAAACTACAAATTTCAAGAGCTAAAATCTAATTTTTAACTATTAGTGATTTACTTATAGTTAAAAACGTATTATCAAATAATATTATCAAATAATATTTCTATATTTTTGCCTGAAACCTAAATTTTTAATGCTTCATTTTTATTTAAACCAAAAATCAAATGATCCAAAAAATATTGATAAAAAATGTCTTAACCTAAAAAAATTTGACTAATCAGAATATTCAT
>MFXJ01000108.1 GCA_001787465.1 Candidatus Peregrinibacteria bacterium RIFOXYB2_FULL_32_7
CTATAAATTGTTAACAACCTAAAATATAAAGCACTGAAATTTTTATAAAAATTCAAAAGTGCGGGTGGCAATAAAATCTTTATTAAGATTTCTCAAAGACAGTATATAGGTTAAAATTGAAAATTGTTACATTTCGGCTCGTTTTTTTCTTTTTATTTCCTAAAACAAAAACTAAAATGAAAAAGAAATTACTCGTTTTATTGTCTTTAGCTATCTTAGTTGCAAATATGGCAGTATATGGAGTATTTGCTTCATCTACAACTCTTGGAGTTACCGTAAGCGCAGGTTCACTTTCTATATCTGGTCCTGCCAATGTTAGCTGTGATAGTCTTACAGTTAGCGATACCGCCACACCTGTTGCGTGTGATTTTGGAGACAATTATGTAACCGTAACAGATCTTCGTGACGGAGCGGCTGGTTTTACAGCTTCAACAGCTTTTGGACCAGTAAGCGGTGTTAATAATATTGCTTATCTTAATAATATTAATATTTACAATGATGGCACTCCTTCCTCAGCAGTTTCTAGTACTTTAACTGGAGTTGGTACAAGTATTAATGGTATTGGCGCTGCAGTTTCTGCGACAGGTACCGGTGGAACTTCTGATACTATAGGTATTATGACTGGTAGCCCAATTCAACGTGAACCAGGTAGCTGGAGAGTTTCTCCTATTGTTAACATTCTTTATCCAGCTTTCCCAAATACTGGAAATGATTCTGCAACTGTTGATTTTTCTGTATCTTAAAAATTAATTCTAAATATACTTAGGTGAAATTAGAAACAGGAAGTATAAATAGTATACTTCCTGTTTTATTATTTCTATAAAGAATCTATTGACGTATTTTCGTATTGAAGTCTGAATCGATTGCTCCGTAGAAAACAATATGTTAAGCTTTTTTACAGGAGATTATTAAAAATATTTTCTAATTTTTAATCAAAATTTTTATGATAAATACAAAATATTTAACAATATTAATATTTCTTTTATTTTCTTTTTTATTAGTAAGTTGCAAAACTAATTTATCGACAAATATCTTAAATTATGACAAACAAAAAAAAGATCAAAAATTGATTATTGAAGATGTTATCAATGAAGTTCCTGATAGCACTGAAAATGTTCAATGGTTGCTTATGAATGATGGCAGTATTAGCGCTCAATAAATCTATAATTGAATATCTAGTCCTTAATAATTTTTCCATCATGAACCTTAAAAATATTATCCAATCTTTATTTATTAAAATTACTTTAGTTATAATTTTGTTTTTAACAATAGGGCAAATAGCTTATGCAAGTTCAATGTCTATTAAGCCTCATCCATCATTAATAGATTCTAATATTCCAAATAGCGAGGCGTGGATTATATTAACATTAAAAGCGGAGGAGAAATTTGAAGGTAAGGCTATTATTATAAATCTTGAAAACGAAAAACAATCTTTTGATTTGTTCGCTACAGATGCTGTCATCACTTCAGATGGAGGATTTGGCTTAGTTGACCAAATCAATGATTCATTTACAATAGGTAAATGGATTACCTTAGAAATGAACGAAGTAACTTTTGAAAAAAAAGGTGAACGCGAATTAAATTTCATCATAGACATTCCAAAGAACATTACTCCAGGCGAATACGCAGGAGCAATTGTTATTAAGACAAAAACAAATCTTACCGAAGGGAGTGGAACGTCACTTAATATAAGAACGCAAGTAGGGGTTAGAGTGTTTATAAGTATAGCAGGGGAAGTTATTGATGATTTTTCATGGAATAATTATTCTTACAAAATACAAAATAATGGTGATTATGTTTTTCAATATGATTTTACAAATGACGGTAATATAAGTACAAAAATAAATGCTGATATTGATTTTATAAACAAAAGTGGAAAAATTATCTATTCAGAAAAAATTATCGATCTCGGTTCGCTTTTGGCTGGAAGCTCCAGTCAACCTAAGATAACTTGGAAAAAAGAAAATGTTCCTTTATTTGGATCTCTTATAGCAAAAACAACATTACATACTACTCCTGTTAGTATGGCAGGATTAAAAACTTATGACACAAAAGAAGAAATTAAAAAATTAAATATTATGATCGTTCCATGGGCGATGATAGGGATAGCTTTAGCTATCATTGCTGTTATAATAATTTTGATTATTTTCCTCAAAAAAAAGAAAAAACAAGTACTGGAAAGAGCAATAAAATATAAAATAAAACAAGGAGATACACTACAAAGTCTTATTGAAAAATTTCAAATAGATTATAATCAAACAGTTAAAATTAATAAAATTAAAGCGCCTTATCTTCTAATCAATGATACTGAGATATTACTCATACTTTCCAAAAGGGAAGATGTGCAAAAGATAAAAGATGAGATAGAAATAGGTTAGTTACTTGTTTTGTCATTTGCAAAATTCCATTTATTCTTTTTTTTAATTAAGTTGAAATATATAAAATGTATAATAATTTCGTTAATTATTATAGGGTTTAATTCCTGTTCAGATAAGAATCAGGGTGATTTCTCGACGTCTCCAGCATTTCCTACCTTAGAGAATCCTGAATGGATTGTAATTGAGGCGAAACCAGGTGAAGTAATAAAAAGTGCAGTTTACTTTCATAATTTACGTAATGATAAAAATATTAGTTTAGTTGCGCAAGGACGGGATGCGATTGAAATAAAAGAGAATGAAAGAAAAGAATTCAAAATTAGTCCTGCAATTAACGAACAAATCGGTATTGGGAAATGGATAGAAATTGATAAAACGGATATTAATATTTCACCCAATAAAAGAGAATTAATTTCTTTTGAGATTTCTATTCCTGAAGATGTAGAAAAGAAAATATATTATGGCGCAATTGTTGCACGACAATTATTACAAACAAATTCTAATATTGGTAATCTCAATATTAATTTAGAAGTAGGAACAAGGATTTATTTAACAATTACCGATAATCCTAAAAACAGTAAAACCATTGATGCAGAAGCTGTAAGGGGTCGGTGGCAGATCGTAAAAACAATCTTCTGGTCTGTTAATGTTGTAATAATATTTACTTTGATTTATATTTTATTTTTTTCTAAACAAAAACATAAATAATTTTTGTTAATAAAATTTTATTATTTCTTAATTTTACTTTTATGCTAAAAAATTATATCAAAATGTCTTTAATAGGATTTTTCGTTATTATAATATTTACTGTTAATAATGTTTTGGCCACTACTAGTAATTATGGATTAATGCCCTCCGAACCAAACGCAGAACACCCAGAATGGTTAGTCTATGATATTTACGCAGGGGAGACTATACAAACAAAAGTTAATGTTATTAATTCGGAAGAAGATACAGAAGTGTCTTTACGATTATTTTTTGTTGATAGATTACAAGAAAAGCTAAAAACAGAAAACTTTTTATTGGAAAATGAGGGCGATAACAAAGATACTATAGGTGCATGGGGTAGCGTTGCTTCAGAAATAATAAAATTATCTCCTGACGAAACGAAAACACTATCGGTAACTATAAATATACCAGAAGACGTAAAACCTGGAGAATATAGTGGAGCGTTAGTGGCTAAACTTGTACCCACCGATACAAATGATAGCAATGGGAACGCTAGCTTATCTATAAATACTCAAGTTGGTTTACGTACTTTTGTTAATGTGTTAAAACCACTTCCAAAAACAATAGAAGAAACAAATTCTTTTAATTATTTAGGGATGAGATTGATGATAATAATCATTTTAATAGCTATTGGTATTGCTATTGGACGATTTATAGGTATGAAATCTAAGAAAAAATAATTTTTTATACCAACGTTAAAGTTAAAGTAGCTGAATAATTTTCCATGCTTTGAAAAGCGGGAATAATTAATTTTATCCACGGCTTCATTTCCCAATCTCCGGGCTGTCTTAAGTGTTCTTCGGCGGACCAAATAATTTTTGGATCACTTTCAGAAAGGATACCTGTAAAAGCATTATAATTATCTAAAAAATGACTCGTTTGATAGTTTATTAAGTTCCCTGTTGAAGAACTAATTGCTCCTGTCCTTATTGACGAATTTGTATATGGAATAAAATCCAAAATATCACCTTCCGCATTAAATTCAGTTACGGTAACACTTAATGAAAAACCTTGTGTAGATAATCCACTTAAAGAAACCACTATATTATTTGGAAATTCTACTGATAGAGCTTGATTATAACTTTGAATATATGTTAAAGGAAGACTTATATTATTTGGTACTTGTAATGACCAAAACCCAATTGCATAAACTACATTTGAAAACAAATAAAATGTTATCAAATTTATGAAAAACAACAATATCAAAATTATTTTTATTTTTTTTATCATTTTTAAATATTGTATGAAGGAAATTTAATATATTTGATATTATCTAAAGGCCAAATAATGAACCAGCTTTTCCCAACTATTTCATTTTGAAATACAAATTCCGACACAGTTTCAATATTTTCTCCTCCAAAAAAATTTCTGCTATCATTGCTATTTATCCTATTATCACCTAAGACCAAATAAGAATCTTCTGGCACTTTAAATTCATTTAATCCTTCAATTAAGGATCTTGTACTCTTTAATTTATTACCTTGCAAATAAGAACTTTCATCTAACAACATTCCGTATGGATATTTTTCATTTTTTATAAAAATAGATCCATTTTTAATAATTACAGTGTCCTCAGGTAAACCAATAATTCTTTTAATTAAATATTGTTCTTTTATCCCATCTTTTTTAAAAACAATAATATCTCCTCTTTTTGGTTCGCTAAAATAATACATGAACTTATTTATAATTAAAAAATCTTTTACATCTTTTTGACAAATATTTTTATAAAGATTTAGTGTATCACACATTGATTCACCATATACTATAGATGTGTTTATTACAAAAGTATGAATTAAAAAAGCGCTTACAAAAACTATAAAAATATCTATAGCAATAGCTCTAGTTTTTTTTGGAAAGCTTTTTTTAAAAAATTTACTAAGTTTTTTTTTAATTTGCATTGTATTCTAAATTTATTTCTTAACAAAATTAAGTATATATAATTTTAATTTTGTTTCAATAATTTTTTTT
>MFXJ01000109.1:0-567 GCA_001787465.1 Candidatus Peregrinibacteria bacterium RIFOXYB2_FULL_32_7
TGAACGCATAGAACCTCCTATAGTTATTATGATTTTTTAGTTGAGCACCTGTCCATTTTTTATTTTTTTATTTTATCACCAACATTTTTTTCATTTCAATAAAATTGTTTGCTTGCAGTTTGTAGAAATATATTCCGCTCGCAACGCGGTTTACTTGTCCGTTTGAATATTTAAATTTGCTTTTATCCCGAAATAGAAATTGAAATTGAAATTTCAGAAAGTTTAATATGAGCTTAGTTTTTTGTTGGAGTTGAAAAAGGAAGAATTGTTTTGAGAAATTGTTTTTCTCAATATCATTTGGAGATAAATGTAAGGACGAAAACTCTTGAAGGAGTTCCCATAAATATTGTATGCTTTGTACCGGACAGGATAAGAGAACAGATTGCAAATGAATTGACAATCGATTCATACAGTCACTAAAATTATTAATTTGAACACTTTTTGTGTGTTAATCCTCCTGTTTCTTCAAGAAATTGTAATACCCTCAATATTCTTTGGAAACAAGCGGTTGGAAAATAATTACATTTAGTTCGATTGTCAAGTAGCAAAAGTAAATATTTTTAAATT
>MFXJ01000109.1:600-742 GCA_001787465.1 Candidatus Peregrinibacteria bacterium RIFOXYB2_FULL_32_7
CGATTTAGTTCTCTATTTGATAGGAAAAGCAACTTTCGATAACTTAGGCAAGATACGCGCTAACTAATTTTTCTTTGCCGAGAGTATTTACCAGAAGCGCTTCATCGTAGCTCGCCGGTTTTTCGTTCTCGCCAAAGAAGTC
>MFXJ01000109.1:874-5064 GCA_001787465.1 Candidatus Peregrinibacteria bacterium RIFOXYB2_FULL_32_7
AATAACAACACCTATCGGATGCATCAAAACAAAACCTTTACCAAACTCAGCACCTCTTCCGATAACGCAACCATTTAGAAATTTGTTTATATCAAGCAAAACAAAACTAATAATACTGAGATAAATTTTTCTAAAAAACTGCGCCATGCGATATAAGACATTGGCAGATGTACCATCTGAAAGGATCACCCTTAGAACGCCTAAAGGTTTTATTTCACCAAAATAACAGAAACACTTATTCTGTAAATCTGATATTATTTTCATTGCGCAGTTACCTTTCTATAGATTTCTAACACCTTTTGAGCATTATGTTTCCAGAGGTGCTGTTTTAATATTTTTTCTCTTGCATTGTTTCCAAGAATTTTTCTCTTTCCTTCATCATTAACAACATTATTCAATATTCTTACTAAATTCTCTTTATCCATAGGATCAAATATAACTCCATCCTTGCCATCATCAATAACACTTCTAATAGGCTCATAGTTAGGCGCAACAACAGGTTTACCCATAGCCATATATTCAAACATCTTTATAGGTGAGCGGTATTCATTTGAATCAGGAATAATACAAATATCCAGCGCATTTATCATATCTGGTATTTTTTCATATGGTATAGCACCCGCAAAAATAACCTTATCAGCAATATTAAGAGTTTCAGTCAAAATATAGAGAGAATCTTTTAGGCCACCATCACCAACCAGAATAAGCTTGCAATTTTCATTATCAATTTTGGAAAATACCTTGATAAAAAACTCTAAATTATGCCATGGAACAAACCAACCAATAAATCCAAAAACAATATCCTTATCTCCTAAAGAATAAAGTGCCCTCTGCTTTTTGCGGTCATACTTTGCAGGGTCAAAAAGTACATCATCAGCACCATTAGAAATTACAAAGATCTTTTGCGCATCAATACCAAGATCTACGATCTCCTGTTTCAAGAAAGAGGAAACAACAATAATTGCCTCAGCCTGTGTAAAAATCAAATATTCTGCATCCCTAGCTTTTCTTACAAACACCTGTTTACGTACACGCTTATGCCCTGCGATCTCATTGACTTCCACAATAAAAGGAGTTTTTCGTTCCTTAGCAATGCGAGCTCCTGCTGTCATAAAAAACGCGTATCGCTCATATATCAGCTCAACTTTTTCTATCTCTACAATATTCTTTATTTTTGGATAAGCAGAGAAATTATAAGCCATTTCCAGACATTCAAAAAGAGCCTGCGGCAAATGACTACTAACAAATGATAGTATCTTCTTTTTCAATCCACCTTTTTTCTTAGCAAATGGATTGTTCCCAGCAGTTTTCAAAGGATCATCACCAGAAGGGCAAACAACAGACACATTATTCCCAAGCCCGCGCAACCCCTTTATTATCTGAGAAATATGCACCCCTTCAGCGCCAGTTCCTTGGGTTCTATGATGATATAAAATATTCATAATTGATAATGTTTTTTATAGCCTTAAGCTATAAGCCTTAAGACGCAAGCCTTGGTCTATCCACTTTATAGTCATCCTGAAGATGCCACTAATAGTCTTCAGAATGACACATATTTTGCATTTTTAACTTTTAGCTTAAAGCTTACGGCTTACAGCTTCTTTTAATATTTCTTTCAACTTCTCCGCGTTATCTTTCCAGCTAAACCCTTCAACCCGCTTACACATAACATCTCTATCCCATTTTCTCTTAAATGAAGAACTAATACCCTGATATAAAGCTTCTACATTTTCTGGCTCAACTAAGATACCCAAATCTTCACTATTTATAACTTCTGGAATTCCTCCGACTTTTGACGCCACCACAGGTGTCCCGCATGCCAAAGCCTCCATAATAACATTGGGATGCCCTTCATTCCGGCTCGGCAGACAAAATATATCTGCCGCATTGATCCATACCGGAATTTCATTATGCGAGATCCTCCCTGGGAAAAGAACATTCACCCTATATTTTCCAGAACTCACTTTTTCTTTCAACTGAGATGTCAAATTCCCATCTCCCACCATAACAACACAATACTCTCCTGAAAGGCCGGCAACGGCTTCGATCAAAATATCTACCCCCTTGACATGAACATGATTCCCAATATGCAGGATGATCTTTTTATCCAATGGTAATCCCAGTTCTTTTCTGCATTGCACTTTATCTAAAGGTTGAAAAAGCTCTTTATCTACCCCATTGTAAATAACATGAATTTTATCGGTATCAACACCCATCTCGATCATCTTGCCTTTCAGTCCAGAACTAACAGCTAAAACATTTTGACATTTATTCATCGCATAAGCGATCAATTTTCTGCGGATCGAAAATTTCATATTAAGATTAATATCCGAACCAAGAGCTCCAATAACTACAGGTATACCAAGACTCTTTCCAATAAATAAACTCGCAACGCCATCAGGATATACCCACATAGATAAAACCACATCAAAATCAAAATCTTTTTTTATTCTCTTAACACAACCAATAACTCCCATATAAAAAAACAGCCAATACAAACTACGCATTATCTTAGGCATAACGAAATAGCGAGGATAATAAACTTTTATCCCATCCACTTCATCTTCTAGCGGAACCTCTTTTGTTAAAAACTTCAAATACGGTATAGGCGAAACGATCTGAATATCACTAATTTCCGACAAAGCCTTGAATTGCTGGGTATGATATTCAGCTTTACCAGGTTCTTTTTTATTCTTATATAAATTTGTTATTATTAAGATTTTCATAAGATGTAACTTTAATAATGTTGGCAGACGTTCACTAAAGTTAGCTAATGTTAGCTGATGTTATATTCTCACACCCAATCCAACTATTTCAACCTAAGCCAACCCTAGCTAACCTCATCCAACCTTAGCAAACCTCTTCATATATCTTTTCATACTCCCTACACATCACCCTCAAACTATATTTCTCTTCAACTAATTTTCTATTTGCCTGCCCCATTGTTTCACACAAAACAGGATCATCAATTAATTTTTCAACACAAGCACTTATTGCATCAGGATCTTTAACAGGAATTAAAAAACCATTGTCGCCATCCTTTATAAGTTCAACATTACCCCCAACATTCGTAACAATACAAGGCAAAGAAGAGCTCATGGCTTCAAGAAGTGACACCGACATCCCCTCGTAAAGCGAACACAAAACATAGGCATCAAAACTCTTTAAAATATCAGCGATATCCATTCTTTCACCCAAGAATTCAACACAATTTTCCACCTCACATTTTTTTGCATGATCCATCAAAACATTTTTCAGTTCACCATCACCTGCGATAACAAGTTTTACATTACGGCCCTTTTCCTTCAATATCTGAACCGCATTTATCATAGACTTTTGGTCTTTTACTAGTGCCAATCGTGCAACAGTTCCAATAGTAAAAACTTTTTTGTCATCCCCATTACCCCTGTCATTCCCGCGAAGGCGGCCTTGCCTGCCATGCCTATCGGCAGGTAAACCGGCAGGCAGGGAATCCATATCATCCAAACAAAACTTCTTCACATCAACCCCATTACAAATAACTTTTATTTTATCCAGAGATATACCCTGATTCTTATGAACACTTTGTTTTACTTCTTCAGTATCACAAACCAAACCTCTAACCATTCTAAAAAGCAGAGATTCAGCAAAGTTCATCAACTTTTTACCCTGCATCAAATTACTGTGCTCGGTATGAACAAGTTTTTTTCCTGATAAAACAGCAGCCAATCCTCCATACAACAAAGCTGTTGGATTATGCGTATGAACAATATCTGCAGGATTATCCCTAAAGAACTTCTTCAGCCTCAAAACCAAATTTAAGTCTATGCCATTTTTCTTAGAAAAAGAAACAACTGGAATATTCGATTCATCAAATTGAGTTTTTAAACCCAATTCATCCGATAATACGCACACCGATTGTGAAAATTTACCCTTATTTAAACCACCGCATAAATTAAGAATGACATTCTCTAACCCGCCCATATTTAAAGAAAAACTAACATGCATTATTTTCATTTATAAAACCTAAAAACTTTCAAAAATTAATTTAATTTTCTTTTAAAATTTCTCAAAAATCCATAAAACCTTAATGGAACAAAAGTCTTTAAAATCCCACCCCAACTTTTAACATTAAAAATATTATACCCAACGGATTTTAAAAGTCTCTCGCGCGCATTTTTAAAATCCATATTCTCTAAAAAATCAAATCC
>MFXJ01000110.1:0-2377 GCA_001787465.1 Candidatus Peregrinibacteria bacterium RIFOXYB2_FULL_32_7
ACAAAAGTAAGACTTCAGTGGAGCGTTCAAAACGAAACTAATTTGAAAGATCAAGTTTTGTATCAAAGCGAAGATGGAGGTAAAAACTATAATAATGGTAAATCTTTAGGTGCTGTTTTGAGAGAATATTTGATTGCGAATTTAACTCCAGGACAAACATATACCTTTAAATTAACAGCCAAAGATGCTGATGGCAATGAGTCGGAAGGTGTAGTAACTTCAATTACTTTGCCACAAACCGGCGCAGGATTAGCAGGATTAATCGCAATATCGCTTGGACTTGGAAGTATTATTTCTAGGAAAAGAAAATAAATCAAGAAAACAAAAATAAACAAAAATAAAATCAAAAAAGATCCTTAAAATAAGGGTCTTTTTTGTATTTCATAAACATTAAGGAGCCATAACGAAATATATAAAATAATTCATCAAAAATTCATTTTCGGTTCATGAAAAATTCATAATTGAATGTTTAAATTGTAGAGACGCATTGTTTACCCGCCGAAGTTTCAACAAAGGAGGGCAATGCGTCTCTACAATTTAAACAAACCCATATGAAAAAACCAATCTACATTTTTATTTTTTTAACCATTTTTATTGTTCTCAGCCATATTTTTCTATCCAAACTTCCGGCCGGGAAAACAAAAATTTCATTTCTGAACATCGGACAAGGAGATTCGATTTTAATTCAAACCACGAATTTACAAAATATATTAATTGATGGCGGTCCAGATCAAAAAGTTCTAGAAGAATTAGGAGAAACTTTGCCCATATTTTTCAATCAAATTGATCTTATGATCCTCACTCATCCGCATGCAGATCATATTAATGGCTTAGTCGAGGTTTTAAAAAGATATGAAGTTAAAAAAGTTTTAATTTCAGGTATTAATTATAATAATAATTTTTATGATGAATTTTTAAAAAGCATCAAAGAACAAAAAATCCCTCTGGAAATTGCTACCGCAAACAAAGATTTTGATTTAAACAAAAAAATATTTTTAGACATTCTTTATCCAATAAATTCACTAGCAGGCAAAAATATTGAAAATGTGAATAATTCATCAATTGTCGCAAAATTAATAATAAATTCAAACCATAAAATTTTATTAACTGGTGATGCCGAGCAAGAAACAGAAAATAAAGAATTACTAACTGATTTTGATCTATCAGCAGAGATTTTGAAAGCTGGACATCATGGTAGCAAAACAGCTTCTTCTTTAAATTATTTACAAGCTATAAATCCAAAAACAACCATAATTCAAAGCGGAATTGCAAACACATTTAATCATCCGCATCAAGAAACTTTAGATAAATTTAATAATTTAGGATTTGAAATAAGAAGAAATGATATGGAAGGAAGAATAATATTTGAAATTTTATAATTTCCCAGTCAAAACTATAATTTTAGCAAATTCAGCACGTGTTATATATGAATCAGGTTTATAATAAATTCCATCTGATAAGACGTAACCATCAATTATTTCTTGTTTAAATGCCGTCAATATATAATTTTTATACCAAGCCGAATCATTTACATCTTTAAAAAGATTAGTAGCATCTTCTTCTATGTCAATTCCATATGTTGTCAAAATAATTTTTACAGCTTCAGCTCTATTTATAAAAGCATCTGGCTTAAAGGTATTATTAGGATTCCCATTTATAAGACCATAATTATAAGCTGTTAAAATGATATTATAAGCCCAATGAGTTTCGTTAAGATCAACAAAAGGATTTTCTTCAAAATTATTATTTATATTGAAATTTATACTTTTGAGTAAAATTTTTGTTGCTTCAGCTCTAGTTATATAATTATTTGGACAGTAATTCCCTTGATCATCGCATCCTGAAACAATTTTTAAATCATATAATTTTTGAATATAATCCTTTGCCCATGTATTTTGATAATCTAATTCTTTCTTAATAAGTTGCGCATTATCATCCTCAATAGAATTTTTATCATCTTCTAAATCTGTATTACTATTGGTAGCAACATTATCATTACTACTTTCATGCTGATTTAAAATATCATCAATAGTAATATTTATGTAGGACCCTGAAATTTTATTCTCAGTATTTATAACCGCAACGTCATCAGGATTAAGTCCGCTATAACCTGGATCTAAAGAAGTTGCCGCATCAATGATAATTATATAATTCTGATTACCATCGGCTATTAGATCATTAACTCCAGTAACGGTTACAGTTTGAGGGATTAACCAATTGCTATTAGTAAATGTTAAAGATGATGAAGAAACTGTTCCTTCTGTAATATCACTGCTTGTAATATTTATATTTACATCTGCGGTTGCCTGCGTATTTAGAACAATTGTAAAAGTCCCTGTCCCTCCTATTTCTGTTGTGTTTCCTGAAAGTGCAGTAA
>MFXJ01000110.1:2429-5635 GCA_001787465.1 Candidatus Peregrinibacteria bacterium RIFOXYB2_FULL_32_7
TGAAGAAGTTGCCGCAGAAAGAATAATTGTATAACTTTGATCACCATCAGCGATTAAATCATTAACTCCAGTAACAGTTACGACTTGAGGAGTTGCCCAATTGCTATTAGTAAATGTTAAAGATGATAAGGAAACTATTCCTTCTGTAATATCGTTACTTGTAATATTTATATTTACATCTGCAGTTGCCTGCGTATTTAGAACAATTGTAAAAGTCCCTATCCCGCCTATTTCTGTTGTATTTTCTGAAAGTGCAGTAACAGTTATTCCAGCTGTATCATCATCAGTATTTATAACCGCAACATCATCAGGATTAAGTCCGCTATAACCCGGATCTGAAGAAGTTGCCGCAGAAAGAATAATTGTATAACTTTGATTACCATCAGCTATTAAATCATTAACTCCAGTAACGGTTACAGTTTGAGGTATAAACCAATTACTATTAGTAAATGTCAGTGTTGATATAGCTATTGTACCTTCACTTTCTTCGCTAGAAGAAATATTAAATGTTACATCACTTATCGGCTCAGTGCTTAAAGATACGGTAAAAGTAGCAGTACCTTCAGCTTCAGTTGTATTACTTGAAATTGAGCTAACATTAATTTGAGAATTACCTCCCCCTAAATATACAATAGCACGTCCCCTACCACTGTTATATAAATTAACCCCAATAATAACATCATCACAACTATCAGCATTTACATCTCTTGCGGTCGATACTGATCTACCAAAATAACTAGCTGATGCTTCGCCAGAAACGCTCCAATCAGATGTAGGCGATAATCCATCTACTGAACCATAATATGTGAAAACTTTTCCAGCATCTGAGATATCAGTATCATATAAATAAGCCGCTACAGCAAGATCGTCATAATTATCGCAATTCACATCACCAACAGTTGATACAGATATACCAAAATAAGCGTTTGCTTGATCACTTTCAGCTGTCCAATCAGGCGAAGCAGAAAGACCAATACTTGAGCCATAATATACAAAAGCCTTTCCTTCATCATTTTGACCATTATCATAAGCATGTGCTCCAATTATAACATCTCCATAACCATCGCCATTAACATCGCCAGCAGTTGATAAATAATTTGCAAACTGACTATTTGCTTGATTGCTTTCAACTTGCCAATCAGGCGAAGATGAGACTCCATTTTCTGAACCATAAAACACAAAAGCACTTCCTTCTTTAGTTGCGCCATTACTATAAAAATTAGCTCCAATCAGCACGTCATCATAAGTATCGCCATTAACATCACCAGCAGTTGATACTGCTACACCAAATTGAATACTAACTTGATTGCTCTCATACATCCAATCAGATGTAGCCGAAAGTCCAATCTCTGACCCATAAAATATAAAAGCCGCTCCTTCATTACTTTCCCCATTACTATAATGAACCGCTCCAACAATTACATCATCGTAACCATCACCGTTAACATCACCAGCAGTTGATATGGAATTACCTAATAAGGCATTAGCTTGATTGCTTTCATATGTCCAATCTGGTACAGTGGAAAGTCCATTAACTGATCCATAATATGCAAAAACTTTTCCCTCATCGCTTTCGCCATTATCATAAGTATAAGCGCCAACGATTACATCATCATAACCGTCATTATTAACATCACCAGCAGTTGATACCAGCCAGCCAAATTGAGCGTTTGCCTGATCACTTTCAACTGTCCAATCAGGTACAGCAGAAATACCAATAGCTGATCCATAAAATACAAAAACTTTTCCCTCGTTTTCCTGACCGTTATCATAAGTATAAGCACCAACAATTACATCATCATAACCATCGCCATTAACATCACCAGCAGTTGATGTTGACTTACCTAAATATGAATTAACCTGATCACTTTCGTATATCCATACTGGATTTGAAGCTAAAGGATCAATACTTAATGGATAAACAGCTTCTCTATCATCAATAACATATAATATTGTATTAGAATCAGAATTAAATTTATAATAAGATTTTAATTTTTTTCCGTTAACATCTGTCACATTAAGATTATCAATACGTAAAACATTTTTTGTATTATGAAAAAATGAAATCACATTATCTGAGACCTGAATAGAAGCATTCGTATTAATTTTTCCATGTATCAACAATAATCCATCACCAATAGGTTTTTGGGCAATATAGAAATTTTGTTTTATGCCCATATTAGTATTTTGATACCATTCCGTAATTCCATTATATAACAAAGCTACTATATTATTATTTTTATCAGCAGTAATAGATTCAAGTTTTGCCTGTGTAAAAGCTCCATTACCCATACGAGACATGCCAATCAATTTATATTGTACCTGCCAACTATTATCTTGAGATATTTCTTTAGGCTGAATTGTCCAACCATTTTCTGAAAAATATGAACGTAAATCTTCAGATTTGTTAACAACATGCCAAATTTTTTCAGGCAAAATATTACCAAACGCATCTTTTGAAACAAGATTTGGTTGCATTTCCTGTTCCCATATATTTTCCTGTAATGTTTTATTTGAATTAACAAAAAAATTAGTTGTATTGAAAAAATAAATACCTAAATACAAAAAAATAATGCTACTAATAAATATACTTAAAAAAACTACTGTCTTTTTTGAAAAAATTTTATGATAAATTTGATAAATTCGTCTATTTAATATAATTGGAAAAATTTTTTTCAAAGATAAATCCATGCTTTTATTACAAAATATTTAATAATTAAATCTATACATTGTAACATTTTTCCACAAAAAAGAAAAGGCTTTAATTACCTTTAAAATGCAATAAACCGTTATTACTTAAATCTATATTTCCCTTTTAATCCTTGCCCCCAGCATCTTTAATTTTTCATCTAATTTCTCATAACCTCTATCGATATAATTAATATTACTGATTTTTGTTTCGCCTTCAGCGATAAGTCCAGCAAGAACCATAGCCGCTCCAGCTCTAAGATCATGACTAGCTACAATTAAACCCTTTAATTTTGTTGGACCAATAATTTTAGCTTGATGCGAATTCAAAATTTGAATTTTTGCGCCCATTTGTTCTAATTCTGATAAATAGCCAAGCCTTCCTTCAAAAAGCGTTTCAAAAATAAGACTTTCTCCATCGCACTGAGTCAGCAAAACAGCAAAAGGAGCCTGCAAATCTGTCGGAAATCCAGGATGAACTGCAGTTTTTAAAATTTCAAGTGGCTGAAAATGCATAC
>MFXJ01000110.1:5648-10126 GCA_001787465.1 Candidatus Peregrinibacteria bacterium RIFOXYB2_FULL_32_7
TATTATTTTCAATATCAAATTTTGCCCCTATTTTCCATAATGTATACCAAAAAATTTCTAAATCCTCCTGATGAATATTCTCTATTGTTACTTCTCCTTTAGTCAAAACTGAAGCTAAAGCCAATGTCCCTACTTCCAAATAATCAGAAGAAACATTATATTGTCCACCAAGAAGCTGATTTACTCCTTCAATAACTAACTTATGAGTGCCAATCCCTGAAATTCTTGCACCCATAGAATTTAAAAACTTGCATAATTCTTGAACATGTGGCTCGCAGGCGGCTAAATGAATTTCAATTACCCCCTCGCAAAGACAAGTCGCCATAATAATATTTTCTGTAGCGGTAACACTCATTTCAGGCATAACTACTATACAATTTGAAATTCTGGTCCTTTTCATGTGTAAAATTTTGTCAGCATTAGCGGTTTTTATATTTAACTGTTTAAAAGCCTCCAAATGAGCGGAAATAGATCGTTTACCAATCACACAACCCCCTGGAAATTTCATTTTAACTTCATCAAAACGAGCCAGCATCGGGCCAAGAAATAAAATCGAAGCCCTCATTTTCTCTACAGATTCATGAGAAAGACTACGATTGCTAATCTTTTCTGTTTTAATATGAACAACGTTATCTTTAAAATGCGTCTCTGCCCCAAGAAACTCTAAAAGTTCCAGCATTTTACGCACATCTAAAATATCCGGTACATTTTTTATAATACATTCATTTTTAGCCAAAATAGTAGCCGCTAAAATTGGTAAAACAGCGTTTTTCGAACCGCTTGGCTTAATAACACCATTTAGCGCTTGACCGCCTTGGATTGTAAATTGAGACACTATAAAAATTCTAAATTTTAAATTCTAAATTTTAAATTATTCAAAATTTATATATATTTTATAACAAAATAGATTTAATTACCATAAAAAAGCGAAAAACTTTGAAAAAAACCTTAATTTCTAAAAAATTTACACAGTTTTAAGGAGTTTACAAAAAAAGAATTAAGATTAAAGATTAAGAATTAAGGAAATTTACTAACGTAAATTTGTGGAGCCACCTGTCGGATTCGAACCGACGACCTACCGCTTACAAGGCGGTCGCTCTACCAACTGAGCTAAGGAGGCATGAAATGTGGTGGGCAGGGAGGGATTCGAACCCCCGAAGGCGTGAGCCAATGGATTTACAGTCCATCCCGTTTAGCCACTCTGGAACCTGCCCATTATCTAATTTAGGATAAAGAAAAAATTTCTTTGTCTACGCAAAAAAGATTTGCTTGTGGATTATAATTTAAAAAAAAGATGATATCAACAAGAAAATTATCGTGATTCGTGATTCGTGGTTCGTGGTTCGTAAAGATCGAATCACGTATCACCTGCCCGACACAAATGTCATTCCTGTCCGAATTGGACAAGGCGGGCAGGCGGGCGAACCACGAATCACACATCTCTATTTCAAATCTTCTATAAATTCATTTACAATCTTAGCGACTTCAGCGCGATTTAACGAATCATCCGGCCTAAAATTACCTGTTCCATCATCGCCAGAAACCCATTCCTGCCTTCTGCCATATTCAATAAAATCCGCATATTGATGGTTAATATCAACGTCAGGGAATCCTATAGAAGAAAATTCTTCTGGTTCAATTTTTGCCACTTGTTCCAATAAATATAAAACATATCCTCGAGTGGCTGAGGCATTTAAATCTGCATTAAAATCTATTCCCAAACTATCTGCTTTGACCGTATAACCAGCTTGTTTTGCCCAATGATTTTCATTGGGATTTGTAGTCAAATTTTCAGCATTACCGGTAACCTCAAGCGCAATTTTCAAAATCTCAGCATTTGTTAAAAAATCTTGAGGATGATAATTACCGTCTTGTTTGCCTGAAATTACGCCACTCTCTTTCAAAGTTTCTACATTATTAAAATACCATTGTCCATCATCAACATCTTGAAACGACATGACGCCATTTCTTGTTTTAAATTTAATATCTTCTTCTCGAAGATCTAATATTTTATTTTTTAAATCTTCTGTATCCTGATCTGATTTATCGCTATTTAAATAATTTTCTATAGTTAATAAAATTTCATCTCCACTCGGACCAGCAAAACTATAATCTTCCAATAAAACTCTAACCTCGCGTAATTTATATCCCTGAAGATCATCTAAATATTCTAAAACTGCTTTTTTATTACCAATATAACTATTCAAAACAGTTTCATCTTCAATATGTCCAATTGCGCCAACCATTACCCCAACTTTATTCTCATATCCACCATCTTCTAGATTACCAATCAGATCTTCAAAATCATTAACATTAACTTTATTAAGTAAAATTTGAATAATCTTAAGGGCTTCTGCTTCTGAAATATTATTAACAATAACTTCAGCCATATCGCCTTCAATACCTATTTCTTCAAATCTGTCTTTATGGCGATTATCTCCATCTCCTCCTACATTATATAAAAGATCAAATTCTTCATTATTTAAGTATTTTTCTAAATATTTTCTTTCTAATTGCTGTAATAAATCTTCATATTGAAAATTTAAATCTTCTAAATCTTTTAAAATATCAAAAGCTTCTTCTTTATCTCCTCCATTTTTAATAATTTCTTGAGCTTTAATAATCAGTGCTAATCCATCATAATCAAGTAATAATAATTTATCTGCAAGCGCTCTATTATTCTGGAATTCATCTTGATTTTGAATTTTTTCCAAAATTGGCTGAAGAGCCAAAAGTTCATTTTTTCCATATTCTAAATCTTTTTCAAGAAAAGCAAATTCTCTTTGCTGATCCATTTCTTTCCAAGCAAAATCAATTACTTCCCAAGGCTCGCTCCACTGCAAATCTTGCATCAAATCATTAAAGTCTTGTCTCAAATATTGATTATCTTCATCAAGATCATAAATATCAAATTCGCAATTTTGAAGATCTTCCTCTTCAGTCAAGCTAGTGATATCGCAAGAAACAGAATTTACATTAGCTTGCACCTCTTCACATATTTTTGCCCCTTGTACTAAAATGTTATTTGCTTCTTCATTGATTCCATTAATTTCTTCATCAATGACAACACCTAATTTTTCAGCTTCATTTTCATATTCTGCGATCTTGCGTTTTAAATCAAATAACCAAGTTGTTTGATCGTTAATATCAAGACAAATATTCCATTGGTTAGCTTCAAGATTTAATTTTGCTTGTGTTTTTGTTGATCGATAAAAATTATTCATATCATCCCAACTTTCAACATTAGCAAGATTTGATCTATTTCCTTCTATATATAACTTATAATTTTCCAAGCCTTTTTTTAAACCTGTTTGTATTTCAGTAAGCAAATCCCAATTAACAAAATCATCATAAGTAAAGTCTATACTTTCCCCATCTTTTCCTTGTTTTTTTTCTAATCGTTCCTGCTCCTTTATTAAGTTTTTTTCTAATCTTTCCGCTCTTTTTAAATCTTTTTCCCGCCATCTTAAATTTTGTTCTTGATTTTGCAAATCTTTTTCTGCTCTTTCAATTTCTTTTTTTAACTCTTCCTCATCTCTACCTTCATCACCTTTATTTTCATCTCCTTCACCTTCATTCCAATTATCATTTCCACAATCATCCCCATAACAATTATTATTTGTCTGACCATCATTATTTTGATCTTGTCCTTCAGTATTATTTTCTTCAATACAATACATTTGGTAAGTATTTTGCTTGCTATCTGAACAATATTTACAATTATCTTGTCCTATCCAGCACTGCGTATACTCAACATCCTCACTTTTATCTTCCGAATTATCACCTGTATTTCCAGAATTATTATCACAATGATCTTGATATTCATTACCTTTTTCATCTTTACAATATTGACAGCCATTTTCCCACCAACAATTTTCCTGCTCATTTCCCTCATTATTTTCCTGATAATTATTACCTTCATTATTATTGTTTTCATTATTACTCCCTTCATTATTATTGCTTTCATTATTACTTCCTTCATTATTACTTCCTTCATTTTCACAATAATTCTGATATTGTCCATTTTCATTTTTACAATATTGACAACCATTCTCCCACCAACATTCATCTTGAGGCTTTGATTCAAAACTTGGCTCTTGATATTCTGGTTCAGAACTTGGCTCTTGAGATCCCGATTCGGAATTTGGCTCTTGAGATTCTAAATTAGAACTTGAATCTTCAGCCATTAAATCATTAATATACAATATCGAAGTTTTGCCGTAATTATTATTTAAAAAAACTCCATAACTTATTTTAAATACGCCAATAATTAATAAAATTACAAAACAAGCATCTAAAACATTTAAAATATTAACTAAAAATTTATTTTTATTTTTCATTTTTTTAATTTTAAAAGATAAAAAACTAATTAAATTATATTATAATACCATAAAAAACTCTCCTTAGCAATACAAGAAAAGTTTTTGTCAAGGAAAAAAGAGATTTACAAATATAAAATTTTATTTAATAATTTACAA
>MFXJ01000110.1:10136-10620 GCA_001787465.1 Candidatus Peregrinibacteria bacterium RIFOXYB2_FULL_32_7
ATAATCAGCGCCATTTTTACTTTCATCAATATTAGGATAAAAGCCTTTAGCCGTACTTTTAGTAACTAAATTCACATCATATTGATCATTTATACCTAATGACAAATATACAGGTAATGAGGTAGTAGGCGTTATATCTGTTACCTGCGCATATACAAATAATGTAGTATCCCCAACAGGCAATGTAACTTTTAAATTATCAAATAAAACTTCTCCTCCTACCATTTTCCCTACACCTAAAACTGTATTATTTTTATCTTTTAACACAAAATTTGTATATACAAAAGAATTTTTAGATCCATAATCAGTTAAAGACAAAACTGTCAAATATACTTCTCCATATTGCACAATGAATTTATAGTCAGAAACTAAGGCATAACAGTCATATGGAGCATCACATATATACTAAAAACAAAATGGTTTTCGGTTAAAGCTAGGAAAGAAGGTGCATTTTCGTACCGATAAACTGTTTCAATTCAGGTCT
>MFXJ01000111.1:0-6216 GCA_001787465.1 Candidatus Peregrinibacteria bacterium RIFOXYB2_FULL_32_7
AATGTAACCAGCAAGAGCTGATAATAACGCTCCTATTAAAAATGAAATAGCAGTTAAAAGTCCAACATGATATTGCCCCTCTGGAAGTCCGAATCCTATTAGTAAAAAAATTATTACGGCAAATATCGCGATAGTTTTGTATTCACGGTGTATAAAAGCCATTGCTCCTTCTTCAATAGCAGAGGCGATCTCTTGCATTTTTTGCGTACCGCTATTCTTTTTTAAAATTTGTTTAATTAATAAAATAGCATATAGCATTCCAATAATACTAATGATAATTGCAAAGGTTATAGACATTTTGAAAAATTTTAAATTTTAAATTATTTTAGGATAGAATTCTAACTGGATGATATTCTATGGGTTTTGTTAAATTTTGGAAAATGAAAACTTTGAACAATGCTTGCTTTTTTACTATTATGATTGTTTAATTTTGTTAGTCAACGTATTAGATATACAAATATGTTAAATTCTAAAAAATATTTATCTTTAGATTTTGGGGCTTCTACTGTGGATGTTGTTTTTTGGAAAGATGATAAAGTGGTACAGATAAAAAGTTTTGAAACAAAAGATCATAGCTCCATCAATTCTATTAAAAAGTTTTTAAATGAATTAAAAATATCTTTGCAAGGCATAGAGAAAATTTTTGTTACTGGAGGAAAAAGTAGAAATTTTGAGGATAAAATTAATGATATTCAAATTGAGAAAATAAATGAAATAAAGGCGATAGGCAGGGGTGGATATTTTTTAGCGAAGAAATTTTTAGAAAAAGAGAAGGAATTTTTAGTGGTAAGTATGGGTACAGGAACGTGCATCGTTAAATGTAAAATGAAAAATGCCAGCCCGAAGTTCTGGCGGGAAAAATTAAAAATTAATCATATTGGTGGTACTGGAATTGGTGGTGGGACTTTTCTTGGTTTATGCAAAGAATTAATTGATGAAACTGATATTTTGAAATTACGAAAAATGTTTGCAAAAGGAGATAAGAGAAAAGTTGATTTGAGCGTTGGTGAGATTATTGGGTCAGGGATCGGGATCGTTTCAGCAAATAATACTGCTTCAAATCTGGGTAAATTGGCCAGAAATGTGAATTCTAAAAAAGAAGATTTAGCGGCTGGAATAGTTAATTTGATCGGTCAAGCAATTGGCACAAATATTGTTTTTGCGGCTAAAGCTGAAAAGGTAAAAAAAGTGGTTTTGATAGGGAAATTAATTAGATTTAAAGAAATAACTGATATTATTCTTGAAGTTGGAAAATTATATGGAGTTGCGATGATTGTTCCGAAGGGAGGAGAGTATGGGACAGGAGTCGGAGCTTTATCTTGAAAATAATCCTAGTATATGTTAATTTTTTTCTGCTAAACTGGCGACGTAGCCAAGTGGCTAAGGCAGTGGTTTGCAAAACCATCATTCGTCAGTTCGATTCTGACCGTCGCCTCCAAAATTTACATTAGTAAATTTTCCTTAATTCTTAATCTTAATCTTAATCTGAATTTCAAAAAAAGTGATAAGTTCGTTGAATGTAAATTTTTAAGAATTAAGATTATAAGGGTAAGGTAAAGAATTAGGGAGGTATGCCCAGGTGAGAAAGCTGCGAGTAAAAGCGGTTCGTAGCGGAACAGATTTCTTAAGAAATATGTGGAGCGGAGAACAAATCTGAAAAAATTTGAATAAATTTTATCAGATTTGAGCTTTGCCCAGGTGGCGGAATTGGTAGACGCGCAGGACTTAAAATCCTGTTTGCCAAAAGCGAGTGCGGGTTCGATTCCCGCCTTGGGCACCAAAAATTTGCTATTGCAAATTAAAATTAGGAATTAAGAATTTAATTTAATAAATTTTTTTTATGAACATTTTTAATAAAAAAGCTAATCCTTGGATGATTAGCACTTTAGTTTTTGCTGGTATATTTATTGGAGTTGTTTTAATTCAGGCGCTAAATTATTTTTCTGATGAGGAGGCACTTGCTAATAAACAACAAATTAAAGAAATTCAGAAGAAATATAAAGAATTTGAAACTAGTGTTGATGAAAATCAGGATCCTGTTTTAGGGGATTTAGATGCTCCGGTAACTATTATTGAGTATAGCGATTTTCAATGTCCTTATTGCGAAAGATTTGTAACTGGAGCTTTGCCACAGATTGAAGAAGAATATATTAAAACTGGTAAGGTAAAATTGATTTTTAGAGATGTGCCACTTTCTTTTCATGCTCAAGCAAAACAAGCGGCTTATGCTGTGAATTGCGCTTTAGATCAAAATCCAAAAAAATATTGGGAAATGCATGATTTGGTATTTTTGAGACAGGCAGAATGGAGCGGTAATTCAAATGCGGTATCAGTTTTTAAGAAATTAGCTGATAATATTGGTTTAAAATCGAATAAATTTGAAGAATGCCTTAATTCAGGTAAATACAGCGATGAAATAGACGACGATCTTGTGTCAGCGCGAGGAGCTGGCGTTACTGGCACTCCTAGTTTTGCGATTAATGGAGAATTAATTGTCGGCGCTTTACCTTTTGAAAGTTTTAAAGAGGCGATTGAGAAGAATTTAGGAACCGTAACGAAATAACTTTCATATCTAAGGCACAGTAAACATTCATCTTTGAATTTTCTTCAATCGTGAAATTCTCACTGTAGTTGAACTACACTTCCAATTCCCCTCAATCAGAAAAATCAAATCTGAACGTTTTCTGAGACCTTATCTATAAAAGTTATTTCGTTACGGCTCCTTATAATCGTAAAATATCCAATTGGTGTTTTAAATACTTTTCCACCCCAGGATTTAACTTCATTTTCGGTGTATCTTTTTACTTTAACAAATTCTTTAGTGTGAAAGATATTTTTTTTAATTTTTTGCAATTCTAAATTTATAGATTGGAAATATTTTTTTGCTAATTCATTGGTAAATTTTTCTCCATAAACAGAAATTATTACTTTTTCTCCTAAGTTTTTCATATTTTCAATTGCTCTTTCTTCTTCAGGAATATAACCAAGAGTGTTGTTTAAGCAAATTACATAATCAAATTTTTTTATTTTCAACGATTTTGTAATATCGCCATGAATTAATTTTGCTTTTATTTGGCATTTTTTAAAATTTTTGCGTGCCATTTTCAAAAATTCTTTTTCAATATCTAAGCCAGTAATTTGTAAATCCGGTCTTTCTTTAAGTAACGCTATAATTCTGACGCCATTCATACATCCAACTTGAAGAACGGTAGCATTTTTTTTAATTTCTTTAGCTACTTGCTTAATTTCTTTAAGCCAATTTGCTTTGTTTTCTTTAGTTATATTATTAAGTTCATCGCAATTAACGTAAATGTCTTTTGGAGATGGCATTTTGAAATATAGCAATTATATACCTTCTACCTGATGCATTAATTTCTCTCCTTTTAGGAATTTTTTGATACTGCTAAAAGCTTCTTCATACATTTTTTTCATGGAATCATCAGCATAAAAAGCAATATGAGGAGTTACGATTACTTCGGGGAAATTTATAATTTCTTTGTTTTCGGCAAGATTTTTTTCGTGTTCTAAAACATCTAAGAAAACATGCGAGATTTTTTTGGATTTAAGTCCAGTTAGAAGCGCTTTGGTTTCAATAATTTCACCTCTTGAGGTATTTACAATTACGATCCCGTTTTTCATTTTTTCAATACTTTTTTTATTTATTATGTGTTTGGTGTTTGGGAGCAGAGGACAGTGAAGAGAAATAATATCGGATTTTTGTAAGAGTTTATCAAGCGAAACATATTGGAAATGATTTTCTCTAGCCGCGTCTTCATCTGGATAAGGATCATAAGCAATCACATTCATAAGAAATCCAAGACTAGCGATGCGTGCGACATTTTTTCCAATTTTGCCCGTGCCGATAAGGCCGAGAGTTTTGGCTTTCAAGGCCATGCCGCGCAGTCCGTGAAAATCAAATTTATGATTTTTTTCTACACGGTCATCACCTTCGCTGATATGTCTTAGTCCGCACAAAAGCAAAGCGAAAACATGCTCAGCAATGACATGAGAACCATAATCTGGCACATTGCAAATTTTAATTCCTTTTTCTTTTGCGGCGTTTAAATCAATATGATCATAGCCAACACTACGGGTAACAATTAATTTCAAATTTGGTAAATTTTTGATAACCTTTTTTGTAATTTGAGAATAAATAAATACGCAAAGAATTTCAGCGTTGTGGCATTTTTTAATGATTTCATTTTCGTTTAATGGCTTTGAAATAATCTGAGCTTTGGGAAAGATTTTTTGTATTTTCGCTATATCTTCTGGTTCGACTTCGAGAAAAACGAGCATTTTTTAATAAATTAAACGGATAGAAATGAGGTGATTCGTGATTCGTGATTCGTGGTTCGTAAAAATCGAATCACCTGCCCGACACAAATGTCATTCAGGCGGGCAAATCACGAAATTATTGCACTTCAAATGTTTTCAAACTAGTCGAGAGTTTGTTATCAATTTCTTCGCCTGCATTGTTAAGCATTGTTCCTGTTGCCGTGTATCCGAAACTTCCTTTTACTGCATATATTTGCATGAATTTGAAAGTATCTCCATCGCGCTGATTTTTACCTTCAAAAACTGCAAAAATAGCATCAGTACTAGTTCCGCTAATTTTTATTTTCACATTTTGTTCAGCAATTTTTTTGAAATTAATTAGATCGCCTGAGTGTTTATTCAGCATTTCTTGCGCAAAACTGATGTTATCTAAATTAGGTTTTAAAGTCCTTTTATCAATATTTATATTTGTATGAAAATATCCATTATTTGGATCTGTGAAAGTTACAATTGTGGTTTCTGGAAAATCATCAGCTAGTTCAGTTTGAATCGCCCAATTTTTTGGATATCTAATAGCAAAATCTTCTACTGCATAAAGTTTGAAATCCTCTGCGCTTACTTCTGTAGTAGCAGTTGGTGTTTCTTCCTCGCCAAAACAGCCAGAAAAGAATAGAAAAAAGGATAAAGAAAAAAGGATAAAGAAGAAGGTGATAAGAATTTTTTTCATTTTTTTAGATTAAAGGTTTAGATACAATCTAATTTATTAGAATACTTTTTTATTATATGGATTTTTGGGCATTATGTAAATAATTAGATTTCTTTCATATGTTTCACTCTTTTTAAAACTAAATCTTGAGTGCCAATATCTTTTCTGTGAAAGACTGGTCCTTTGATATGTTTTATTGCTTCTTCACATAATTTTTCTGCTTCAACTAAATTTTCGCCAATTCCAGTAACGCCGATTGCTCTTGAGCCACAAAGTTTTAAATCATTTTTCGTGCCATCAACTGAAGCAAAATAAATTTTCACATTCTTAGGAATTTTTTCATAATCAATCGTGATTTTTTCTCCTTTAATGGCTTGATCTGGATATCCTTCAGGAACTACATACTTGCAAACAGTAGCTTTTTTTTCAAATTCAACTTTAATTTGATCTAAATTGCCTTTAATTATTGCTTGGCAAATTTCAATTAAATCAGTTTTCAAAATTGGCAAAATGTTCATAGCTTCAGGATCACCAAAGCGGATGTTATATTCGATCAGTTTGATACCATTTTTTGTTACCATAAATCCGCCGTACATAATGCCTTTGTAGGGAACTAAGGTTTCTTCTTGGATGGCTTTGGTAACTTTTACATTGATTTCATGAGCATTTTTTATGTTTTGTTCAGTCAAAAAAGGAAGTTTCATGTCCGTGTCTGAATACGATCCCATGCCGCCAGTATTTGGACCAGTGTCGTTTTCGTAAGCTCTTTTGTGGTCTTGAACTGCTGGTGTATCAACCACATTTTCGCCATCCACAAAACTGATTAAACTAAATTCCTCACCGATTAATTTCTCTTCAATTACTACTTTTCCGCATTCATCAATACATTGACAAGCATATTCATAACCGTCTTTTATACCATTTAAATGATCACCAACAACTTTTACGCCTTTTCCTCCCTTCAAAGCATCATATTTAACAACAAAATTTCCGTTTAAGGCTTCCATAAATTCTTTGATTCCTTCCTTTTTGCTAAAAGTTTTGTATTTTGGATTTCCAGGAATGTTGTATTTATCAAGTAAATTTCGAGTAAAATTCTTTGAAGCTTCGAGGTCAGCATTAACTTGATGAGGAGCAATGCAAGGAATATTTAAAGTTTGTAAAAAATTTGTAATTCCTTTGGCAATTGGATCCTCAGGACCAATAATAGCAAAATCAGGTCTAATTTTTTCCGC
>MFXJ01000111.1:6229-12762 GCA_001787465.1 Candidatus Peregrinibacteria bacterium RIFOXYB2_FULL_32_7
TCATCAAAATTAGCCAGATTATTAGAGATAAAATAATCTTCGCAGAGTTCAAAAATTCCAGGATTTTTGGCAGTAGCAAAAGTAAATAGTTGTGGATTTTGAGGCGAGCGTTTAAAAGTTTCCGCAAGAGCATGTTCACGGCCACCATTGCCGATTAAAAGAATACGAGGCATATTGAAAAATTTTAAAAGCGATTTTATAACAACTTTGGCTGTAGCTCCTCTTTTTCCCAGGTTTCATCTTCAGCATTTTGTTTTTCTGAACTTCTTTCGATATCGGCTTCATTTAGCATTTTTTCGGTTACTTCGGGGGTTGGATATTTGCCGTTCATGCAAGCCATGCAAAAGTTAGGAATATTTTTATTTCCTTCAGCTACCGCTTCTTTTAAATCATCAATATCTTGATAAAAAACCATATCAGCGCCTATGGCTTTGGCAATTTCTTCAGTATTTAAATCTGTTGCGATAAATTCTTTGCGCGATGGCATGTCGACTCCATATACGCATGGATGCTTGATTTCTGGAGCGCTTGAGGCAAAATAGACTTTTTTTGCGCCGGTTTCTCTAATCATTTCAATAATTTTTTTTGAAGTATTTCCTCGGACAATGCTATCATCAACAATCAAAATATTTCGATTTCTAATCTCTAGTTCAATTGGATTTAATTTGTATCTGACTGATTTTTTGCGTACTTTTTGGCCAGCCATAATAAAAGTTCTGCCGATATATCTATTTTTTACTAGTCCTTCACGATATTTAATTCCAAGAGCGTCAGAAAGCCCTAGAGCCGCGCTTCTTGAACTATCTGGAACTGGAATAACTGTGTCGATTTCGATATTAGCCTTTTTAATTTTCTCCGCTAGTTTTTGCCCCATTCTGTATCTGGCTTTATAAACGCTAATGTCGTCTATCATCGAATCAGGCCGTGCTAAATATACATATTCAAATATACACGGATTCCACTTTGGTTCAGCGCATTGTTTTTGAAATAAGTTGTGGTCTAAATCTATAAATATACCTTCGCCAGCCTTGATATCTCTGACTTTTTTAAATCCTAAACAGTCAAAAGCAACACTTTCGGAAGCTAGGCAGTATTCTTTCCCGGTTAGGGCATTTTTTTCTCCAAGGATTAACGGTCTAATTGCGTAAGGATCTCTAAATGCAAATAAGCCATGGTCGGCAATCATTCCAATTACTGAGTAAGCGCCTTTAACTCTTTGGTATAAATTAGTTAAAGCTTTAAAAAAATCATTTGGCTTTAGGGATAATTTTTTTATTTTTAAAATTTCATCAGCTAAAATATTCAAAATTAATTCAGAATCAGATTTGGTATTTAAATATCTGATATTGTCTTTGATAATTTCTTTTTTCAGTTGTTTGATATTAGTAACGTTGCCATTGTGCACGAGCGCGATACCAAACGGACAGGTGGTAAGAAAAGGTTGGGATTCTTCGCTTGAATATACGCCAGCAGTTGGATATCTAACATGGCCGATACCAAAATTACCTTTTAATTTAGCAATATTTCTTTCATTGAAAATATCCCGTAAAAGTCCATCGCCTTTATGTAAATGGAATTGAGTCATGTCATAAGTCATAATGCCTGCCGCGTCTTGGCCACGATGTTGGAGCATGATCAGGCCATCGTACATATCTTGTACAACAGGATTATGAGCCGTAATGCCTATTATTCCACACATTTAAATAAATTTTAGATTATGGAATTTAATATTTTGGTTGCTTTGATGGTATTCTCTATTAAACAGGCAACTGTCATTGGACCACATCCTCCTGGAGCGGGAGTGATGGCTTTTGCTTTTTTAACGATATTTTCGAAATCCACATCGCCAGTTAATCGGTAGTTTGTTTTTGAATTTGGATCTTCAACACGATTCATGCCGACATCGATAACTATTGCGCCTTCTTTTACCATGTCGGCGGTAATAAAATTAGCTCTGCCAATAGCTACAATTAAGATATCCGCTCTTGAAGTGTGAAATTTTAAATCTTTAGTTTTTGAATGGCAAGTTGTTACAGTCGCGCTTCTGTTGGTAAGCATGGTTGAAACTGGTTTGCCAACTATATTACTTCTACCAACAATGGTGATTTCTTTACCGACTACATCAATTTTATAATATTCAAGAATTTTAATTATTCCGCTTGGAGTGCAAGGAGACAGTTCTTCATAATCTTTACCTAAAAACATTTTTCCGATATTAACAGGATGGAAGCCATCAACATCTTTGACTGGATTTATCGCTTCAATAATTTTTCTTTCATTAATATGTTTTGGAAGAGGAAGCTGAACTAGAATCCCATGAACAGAATTATCTTTGTTTAATTCTTTGATTTTATTTAAAAGTTCTTTTTCCGATATTGTTTCCGAAAAATTTATTTGATCATCAATAATGCCGACTTTTTCACATGATTTTCGTTTTTGTCGAATATAAGAAATGCTAGCGGGATTTTCTCCTACAAGAATAATGCTTAATTTTGGACAGATATTTTTTGATTTAAGCCCCTCAACTTCATGCATTATTTTCTGCAAAGTATGCTCTGCAACTAATTTCCCATCTAATATTTGTGCTTGTTGAGGCTCCATTTAGATTTTTTAAAAAAAGAAAAAAAATATGAAAACCCCTTTCGGGACTTAAATATAGCAGAAGACAGATAAAATGGACAATGAAAAATGAAAAAAGTTAAAAAATGATCAAAAAATCGAATTTGTTTATGAAGATATTGATTTTTATGATAAAATATAAAGATATAATTTGAATTAAATATGGATAAAAATCAGGAGATTTTGAAACTTTTAAAAACAAAATTTAAAGATAGGGAAAAATTAGTGCAATTTTTTGTTGATTATTTAGATAAAATGACTGATGAAGATAAGAATCAGTTATATTTTTTGTTGACTTCAAATGATCCGAAAAAAATTGCTGAATTCAGAAAAGAAAAAGAAGAAGAATTAGGTCAGTTATTTATTGATATAAAATCTTTGGACGCGAAATCTAGGAAATTATTTTTAGATCATAATGAGGATCAAGATAAAGAAGAGGAAGAAAAAAATATGGAAAAATTATTAGATAATCTTTAAATATGGTAAATGCCGAAACATTTTCAAATAGCGTAAAATTAGAAACAGCTGATACGCTCAGAAATAAATTATCATCAGCTAAAGATATTGTTGATTTATATAATAAAGCGATTGATCTCTTATCAAAAATGGAGAGAAATTTTGGGAATGTTTTGGGTAATAGACGTCGTGATTTTGATGGAAAAGTCACTGTGGGAAATAATACAGAGTTTGAGAGAAAAGCAGGAAAATATAATAAAAAAATGTTAGAATATAAAGATAGTACTGTAACTACAACGGCTCTTTATGTTGTGGCATTAGCATTTTCATTCGGGAAATCGAATGTTGACGAGGATTTAGTTGATACGTTGGTAGATGAATTATTGTTAACACAACAGGTAAGTAAAAGACAATTAGAAAAAGAATTGCTGAATAATTTAGGTAATTCTGAAAACACTCAGCAAGTTTCTGGGAGTAAAGAAGGTGATATAAACAGATATGAAGTGAAGAAAGGCGATACTTTGTCAAAAATTGCTCAAAAACTTTATGGTGATTGGAGGCTTTATCGAAAAATAAAAGAAATTAATGGTTTGAAAAGCGATGTTATAAAAGTAGGACAAATATTAAAATTACCAAAAAACTTGAGTTCATCTTCAAAGCCTGAAACGACAAAGAATACTGAACCAATTATTGAAATTACAACTAATGATCGAAACATTGTTCGTTTTTCGACATTAGAAGATTATAATCCATTGACATCTCCCCAACGTATTGTCGTTGCTGATGATTTACAAAAATTATGGGTGAATGACGATATTGATTCTGCGGCAAATTTGGAAGCAACAGACTTAGGTCGTTTAAAAAATTGGGTTTTAAAATTTCTTGAATTTAATCCTAATATTTTAAAAGAAACTGGTATTAAAGATATTTATCATCTATCGCCAAAAGAAGCTATTATCTTGGCTTCAAAGATTACAATGCGAAGATTAGAATTTTCATATCTCCAAGGCGCGTTTGGCGGTGTGGATGCTGAAGGCCATGTAATTATAGATTCTAAATATTTAAACGAATTACCTGAAGCGCAAAGAGCGAAATATATAGCTAACCCTAGTTTATTACAAGAATTAGTAAAAAAAATTGATAATATGCCTATTGATCAAATGTTTTTTGTTAAAGAAGGGGTATGTAGAAATTATGGTGACGCCGTTAAAGGTGTTTTTCAAGTTTTAAAAGACATGCAAGAAGCTCAAAGTAGTCAGTTGGCAAATACTTATTGCGCTCGTATAAATAGTTATCATTCTCCAGTATTAAGAAAACAAATAGTAGATAAGCATTTATGGAATACTTTTTATACAGTAAATCGATCTGGTGGGGTGGATACTTTAGTTATTGATGCTACTTGGGCGGATAGGGATGAAAATGGAAATTTAGATTATTCATCAGAAAGATTCCTTTTTAATATAGCGAAAATGCGTGAAATAGGTCTAATTACAGAAGCTCAACAAATAGCTCAATTAGAAAGATGGTGTAGAGAAAAAAAGAACCAAGGATCGAAATCTTATTCGGCTACTTGTCTTTTTATTGCGGATTATTATGTTAAAATTGGAGATAATGAAAGAGCAGTAGATTTTTATTTTGAATTATTAGATGATAGAGGCATGAAAGGATTATATGAATTCGCAAGAGAATATAAAATGTTAGATGGCGATGTTAATGCAGGGATGGATAGGTATATTGAAAAGATGAAGTCAGATACGAAACCAAAAGACAATTTTTTTATAGATTGTTGCGCAAATCAATTTTATAGAAAAGGATTATTTAGGGAGGCGGCTGATAAAATTTTTGAAGGTGAAAGCGAAAGAGGTGTGAGCCCTTATGGTGAAGTAGTATTAATTGCTAGTTTAATACAAATAAAAGAATTTGATGATATTGATAAAGGGGCTTTTCAAGATGATTTAGCTTATGTTTTAGGAAGTCAAGGATGGCTTCAAAAAACATATCCAAATGAAATGGCTGTAATTTTAGAAAGGTATGGTGCGAAAAATAATATTTTTTAAGCGTAATTTGCGATTCGTTTTTTATCATTTCAAATATCCTTCCCACCATAAATCCTCGTCGCACATAACGGTTTGAATGTCTTTAAATTTTATTTGATTTGGGATTTGATCGGCAAAAACTGATGGGGCGGTTGAAATTCCTGATATTTTTGGACTGTAAATTAAATTAATTTTATCAATTAATCCGGTATTAAGAAAAGCGCTGTTTATTGTTCCGCCACCTTCGATCATAATGCTTCCAATATTTTTGCCTGCTAGAGTTTTAATCAGTTCATTTAAATCAATTTTGCCAGCAGAATTTTGTGAAATTTCTAAAACTTGAACATTATTTAATTTCGCTAGTTTGATTTTTTTATCAATATCGGCTTTTGAAGTGCAACAAATGATTGTTTGACCGGGTTCTTTTAGCAATGCCGCAGTTAAAGGAATTCTTAAGTTGCTATCAAGAATAATTCTTTTTGGGTGATGTATTTGTTTTTTATTTAATCTGCAGGTTAGTTTTGGATCGTCAATTAGGACAGTATCAATCCCAACAAGTATTGCCTCATAAAATTGCCTTAGTTTATGAACTTTTTGCCATGAAGCTTCACTTACTAGCGTTGTTTTGGTATCTTTTTGCAAAGCAATTTTCCCATCAAGAGTGCAGACGGTTTTTAGTAAAATAAAAGGTTGATGTTTAGTGATCCATTTAATGAAAATCTCGTTTAATTTTTGACACTCTTTTTCAAGGATGCCTGTATGGACGCGAATATTTGCCTTTTCTAGTTCAATAATCCCCTTTCCGGCAACTAGCGGATTTGGATCTTTTAGGCCTACAAAAATTTCTTTAATGCCTGATTTAATTATTTCTTTGGTGCAAGGAGGAGTTTTGTCAGTGTGACAGCAAGGTTCAAGATTGACATACATGGTTGCGCCTTGAAGGTCTTCTGTAGCGTTCCTAATTGCTTCAATTTCTGCATGAGGATGTCCAAATTTTTTATGATAGCCTTTGCCAATAATTTTAATTTTGCCTTTTTCTTGTTTGGTAATAATCGCTCCTACCATAGGATTTGGGGATGTGAAACCAGCTCCTTCCTCCGCAAGTTTGATAGCCTCAAGCATGAATTGTTCGTGGAGGTTCATTTTAAAAAAGAGGATAAAGAAAAAAGTTAAAGAGATCTGCAAAATTATTTTAGGGGAATTTTTAGAGATTGGGAAGGATTGCTAAAATTTTTGTAATAATATACAATTTTATTGTAAAATAATTTTACTTTTTTACATTTTTATTTATGAATATTGTAACGATTTCATCAAAAGGACAAATCACTATTCCAAAAGAATTTCGCCAAGACATCTCTAAATATTGTGTTTTTGAAAAAAAAGATAATGTGATTATGTTAAAACCGATTAAGATCAAAATTT
>MFXJ01000111.1:12817-23401 GCA_001787465.1 Candidatus Peregrinibacteria bacterium RIFOXYB2_FULL_32_7
TTTTGATTTTTGGAATAATGAAAAAGATGATATATATCAAAAATTTTATAAATAATTTTTAAATTATGAACTTTGAAAAAGGCGATATTGTTTTAGTTCCATTCCCATTTACGGATTTAAGCTCTGTTAAAACTAGACCGGCTTTAGTAATTTATTCAAAATATAGTTCTCAGGATTTAATTTTGCTGGCAATTAGTTCTCAAAAATCAGGACTGGCAGAGTCCGTTTTAGAAAGTAAAGATTTAAAAAATGGAATTTTACCAGTTAAATCATATGTAAAATATACGAAAATTACTATTTTATACAAAGGTTTAGTAAAGAAAAAAGTCGCAAGCTTAAAAAAAAGTGTTATAAATGAAATAATAAATTTGCTTAAAGGGGAATTATAATTTTTTGTTGATTCTGGTTTTTTTGTATGTTAAAATTAGTATAGAAATTCTATACTTTCTAGAAAATATAACTTTATCTCTATGGATACGATTGTGCCTTTGAAATTATTTGGAAAAGGACAAATTACTTTACCAAAATTTTGGCGAGATAAATATGATACTGATAATTTTATTGCTGAAGAAACAGCGCAAGGTTTGTTGATTAAACCTTTGGTCAAAGTTAATTATTATGAATTAAGTGATGATAATTTTGGGCTTAATTTTCCTACTGGGATTGAGGCAGGAGAACTTTTAAAGAAATTAAAAAAAATGAATGGAAAATTATCTTAAATTTTTGCAAAAATTGCCAATTAATTTGAGATTAAAAGTAATTAATTACCTTGAAAAGATTGTAAAAAATGATTTAAAAAATTTAGATATTAAAGCTTTAAAAGGAACTAATATTTTTTATCGTTGCCGAGTTGGTAAAATTAGAATAATTTTTGAAAAAAAAGAAGAAGTGAATATAATTTATGATATTGGATTTAGAGGAGATATTTATAAATAATCTTTATTTTCATACTATTTTTCTGATTATTTTCTTGGAATTTGAAAGGATTTGTGATAAAATATCATGATTTATTGTAATTAAAATAAAATTTTTATATGTCATCTAATAAAGAAGTTCAAAAAATCCCACTACAATCTGAAATTTTGAAACAAGATAAACAGGATATTATTGATATGTTTAATGAGCAATTTCCTGATTGTGATCCTAAGAAAAAAGAAATTTTCGTTAAACTTTTAAATAGAATTGAGGATCAGGATACCATGGATTATTTATATGATTCTTTTGAGTATAAATATGAAGAAAATTCAGGTGATGTTGATGGATGGTTATATGCGCTTGCTTATGAATTTGATACGAAAATTTTACGTGAGATTGGTGTTTCTTCAGATTTTGTTGAAAGTATTCAACAAGATAAAATTACAGAGCGACGTAAATTAGAGCAGTCTTTACAAGAAAAAGATTTAAAAAATGCTGATAAAATATTGAAAAATTTTGTATAAAAGCCTGACAATAAAAAAGCTTATATTAAAGCCGCTTATAATGTGGAAAGTTTGCAAGAAAAAGGCTATAAATTTGAAGGCTATGAAGTGACTAGTTTTTCTAATTCTTATCATTTCAAAAAAGATGATCAGTCAAAGTATGTATGGTTTGCTGACGGAGAAATGACTGATTACATGAGACAAATAACAACAGAAAAATTAAATGCTGTTGATAAATTAAGTTCTATTAAAATTTTACGAAAAAATATAGAAACTAAGCTAAATGAATATGCTGACTTTTATAGAGAATTGAATATTGATATTAAGTCACAGGTTGATATATTGATTCGTTTAATTCAGGAAGTTGATGATCCTAAGCTTTTAGCTGGAGTTGATAAAAATATGGAAAAAAATATGCAAAAAATAAAAAATGATGAGGGTGATTTGGTAGATGGATTAAATGAGCTTATTGGCGATTTGTCATTTGCTTCTCATTTAGGAACAGAGGAATTACACGATTTAGGTGTTTCTAATACAATGATTGATGCTGTTAAAAATAACAGAGGAGAATTGGCACTTATAGAAGAAAATTTTCCGCCGGAATATAATAATCAAAAAGACGATATGTCTCACGCTAGGGAGCTCATACAATCTAAAATAGATGAAATAGCTAAAGGATCTATAGATGAAATGACTAAAAAACTTACTGTTGATTTTTAAATCCCATTTAGCAAATGTCCCAGTTTTTCTTTCTTGGTTTTTAAATAATTTTTGTTTTTGTGATTGGCTTTGATTTCTATTGGAATTCTTTCCGTGATTTTTATTCCGTAACCTTCAAGTCCTACTACTTTTGTGGGATTATTTGTCATTAATTTGATAGTGGAAAGCTTAAGATCAGCAAGAATTTGCGCGCCAATGCCGTAGGTTCTTAAATCAGCTTTGAATCCAAGCATTTCATTTGCTTGCACCGTATCATAACCTTTGTCTTGCAGGGCATAAGCTTTCAATTTATTCAAAAGTCCAATACCTCTTCCTTCTTGGCGCATATAAAGAAGAATTCCTAAGCCTTTTTTTTCAATTGTTTGTAAAGCAAGTTCTAGTTGTGCTCGACAATCGCATCTCATTGATCCGAAGCAGTCTCCAGTCAAACATTCTGAATGGACTCGAACCAAGACGTTTTTTTTGCCTTTGATGTTTCCTTTTATAATTGCTAAATGCTCTTTATTATCAATTGAATTTGAATAACCAATAAGTCTAAAATTTCCAAATTTTGTCGGAAAAGGAATTTCTACTTCTTCTTGTATTAATGTTTCTTTTTTATTTCTATATTCAATTAAATCTTTGATAGAAATAATTTTAAGATTATGTTTTTTGGCAAAATTTTCTAAATCACGAAGTCTAGCCATTTCGCCATCTTCCTTGGTAATCTCGCAAATAACCCCAACTGGTCTTAGTCCTGCGAGTTTGCATAAATCAACAGCGGCTTCAGTATGGCCGGCTCGGACAAGAACGCCTCCATTTCTAGCAATGATTGGGAAAATATGGCCTGGACGTGAAAAATCATCTGCTTTCGCACTATTTCCTGTTAAGGCGGTAATTGTTTTAGTCCTGTCTGAAGCTGAAATTCCTGTTGTTGTGGCTTTTTTTACATCAATTGATACGCTGAAATTGGTTCTTTTTTGATCGGTATTTTTACTTACCATTGGATCAAGTTTTAATCTTTGCGCAATTTTTTCGTCTATTGGAGCGCAGATTAGTCCGCGTCCTTCGCGAGCCATGAAATTAATGGCCTCTTTGCTGACTTTTTCTCCAGCCATAATTAGATCGCCTTCGTTCTCTCGGTCTTCATCATCAACAACAATAATCATTTTACCAGATTTGAGATCGGAAATGGCGGATTTGATAGAAGAAAACATTTTTTATATAATTAACCTCTATTTACATTATGCCTTCAAATATTTATAATGAAAAGGGTATTCTCCGCAATGTTTAACCTGTTAATTCGCTAAAAATGCAATTGCCTTTTAAACACCTCCTTGAAACTAATCAATTTAATCCTGAGGTTTTGAGGTTTTTATTTGAGGAAAGTCGGAATATGGAAGGAATTTTTGAAAAAGGTGGAAATCAAATTATGAAAGGCAAAATTTTGGCTACTCTTTTTTGGGAACCATCAACTAGAACTCGTTTTAGTTTTGAAACGGCGATGTTGAAATTAGGCGGACAGGTAATTTCAAATTTTTCTATGGGGCAGAGTTCTTCTATTACCAAAGGAGAAACTTTGGAAGATACCGCTAGAACAATTTCTTGTTTTGTGGATATTATCGCAATGAGGCATCATCAACAAGGAGCAGTAGCTGAGTTTACAAAAGGGTCATCTGCGCCGGTTATTAATGCTGGTGATGGGGCGGGGGATCATCCGACTCAAGGACTTTTAGATATATATACGATTTGGAAATGGCGGAAATTTGAAAATTTTGAAAAAGCTTTTGGCAATTTAACTATTGGAATGATTGGAGATCTAAAAAATAGCCGAGTTGTTCATGCACAACTGCAACTTTTGAAATTTTTTAAACCAAAATTTATTCTCGTTTCGCCAAATGCTTTGAGAATGCCGGAAGTTTATTTGAATATGTTGAAAGATTATGATTGCGAATATGAAGAGACGGAAGATTTGGAAAGCGTAATTTCTGATTTTGATGTTTTGTCTGATACAAGAATTCAACAGGAAAGATTTGAAAACAGAGAGGAATTTGAAAAATATCGGACTTTTTATCAAATTGGAAATAAAATCATGAAGAAAGCCAAAAAAGATATGATTGTGATAGCGCCTTTACCTAGATTCGGTGAGCTTCTTCCTGAATTTGATTCGGATCCAAGAGCGAAATATTTTGAGCAGGTAAAAAATGGGGTGGCTTTGAGAATGGGGTTGATAAAGGGAATGTGCTAAATTAATCATCAATCTCATAATCATGTTGGATATCATTAATCCAATTTTTAACATTATTGTAATCTTCTCCTTTTAAATCTTTTAATCCTGCTTCTGCTAAATCTAAGAGTTTTGGAATGATTTCATCGGCATTTTTTTCCATTTCTTTTCCTATTTCTATGATTTTTTGATTATTAGTTAAGATTCCAAGTATTAGAAGTTTTTCACCTGTATTTCCCCATTTTATAAAACCATATGCTCCACCAATTGCACTCATTGTTGCTCCTAAATCTATTCCAATTTCTATGGCAATATCTATCATTTCTTCAATATCACCGCCATTCCATAATCCTAATGGATCAATGTATTTAATTGGGTTATTTTCTACGTAAGTATAACTATTCCATTTTTGAGGGTCTTTTAAAAAATTCATTATTTGTTGCTGGGCTTTGATTTTTTCTATTTTTTGACTTTCTTCTAACTTTTCAATATCTTCGATTCTAAAATCCAGCATGAAATGATATGGATCCTGACTCATAAATCTTCCGATTTTATGATTATAATATCTTGCTTCAAAATAATATAGATCCAAATCTTCATCTAATTCTTTACCAGTAAAAGAATATTTGGATTCAGTATTCCCTAATTTCTCATTTATTAATTGCGTTCCATAAGGGAAATAATCCAAGACTTGAGTTACATAACCATTTTGATCAGTTATAAGATTAGTTCCACCAAGATGATCGTGATGATAGTAGCTGATATTTTCATTTTCTATTGAGGCTATTCGCAGATTATTTAGTAAAATATAATAAATGGGGAGACCATTTCGCATTTCAAAGTATTTATTTACATAAATTATCTTTTCACCTGTTTTAGTATTTTCTGATTTAATTTTATTTCCATATTGATCATAAGAGAAATTAATATCTCCACTGTTTATTAATTGATTTTTTATATTCCAATTATATGATTTTTGACCATCATTTGTAAGATTTCCGTTTTTATCATAAGTAAAAGTTGCTTGAGGAAGATTTGTTATAGCGTTTGGGGTAGGATCACCAGTGCTTAAATACGACATTGTCCCTAGATCAGATTTGTATGTCATATTACCAATTTCATCATAAGTATAAGTTCTAGTATAATCTCCATCAGCTAATCCTTGGCTTTGTGCACTTATTAAACGATCCAAATCATCATAATCATAAATCATGTTTTTGGCTGTTGGCGTTACCGAATTATCTTGAATTTCTATAATATTACCAACTTGGTCGTATACATAAGTTAAATTTTGAATATCAGATGTGTTAGTTGAAGCGTGAATAAAAGGAATAAAAAAGTTTATCCAACTTGTTTTTTTACTGTTTTTATTTTTTTCTTGATTTTGTTTAGGAAGTTTTTCTTGGAATTTTTTTCTTTCTTTTTTCTTTACTATTTCACAAACATCACCTACACCATTATTATTACTATCTAATTGGTCAGGATTATAATTATTTGGGCAGTTATCGGTATTATTTGTTACATAGTTTGTTGAAATGGTATTGCCATAACATACTGACACTAAATCACCTGAGCCATAAGAATCAACATCGCTATCTAAATAAAAATTGCCAATCCTCCATTCCGCAGTATTGTTATCATTACAATCTGTACCTCCTGCAGTAATATCAACAGCGCCATCAGAATCACCATCACAAGTTTTATCATCAGCTACTGTAATAGCTGAATTTGTGTCATTACAGTCAAGACTATGATAAACACCATTTTCATCAATATATGATTCATTGAAACCGTCACCATCAATATTAGAATCACATGGATCTCCAATTCCATCACGATCACTATCTTCTTGACCTGAATTATAGCTATTTGGGCAATTATCATTTTCGTTAGAGATTTGATCGCCATCAGAATCTTCTTCGGTCATAGGACATCCTACACCATTAACATTGATACCTACTGGTGTATTTGGACAATGATCAATAGCGTTAGTTGCTCCATCATTATCATCATCTATATCATAATATATACCTGTGCTAATTTTATTAATTAACCTATAATTTTGATTTGGATCGTAAGTATTTGTAGTTTGAGTGCCATTTGCATATTCTAAATAACTTATTTGTTTAATTGCAGAATAATCAATGTTAGTAACAATCGCTGTTAAATTATCTTTTATGATAGTGTTTATTTCGCCAGCTGAATTATATTCGTAACTAATTTTTAATGTATTATTTAGATATATAATTTCTTTAATGCGTTTTAATATATCATAATTACTTTTTGTTATATAATTTACATTGTCGATCTTTTTATCTTCTTCTTTAATATTTCCCAAAGCATCATATTTATATTTTGTTGTAAGATCATTTTTTATAATTTCTGAAATTAAGCCTATTCCATTTTCAGCATTATCATATTTAAATTCAATATCAATATTTCCATCCTTATTCCAATCTTCGCTTTTAATTCGGTTAAGTTCATCATAAATCCAAAAAATAGTCTGATTTTTAGGATCAATTTGAGTGATTAGATTGTTGTTATCATCATAAGTATATAGCCATTTCCCAAAGTTAGTTGATGATGATGTGTGTAAATCTTCCTGATTTAATTTTCGAGAAAGAGAATCATAAGTAAAATTTTTAATGTTTTCTTTTGCATCAATTATTTTTGTAAGATTCCCAAGAGAATCAAAATTATATTTTGTTTGATAAATATTTGCTCCATTGACTTCATTAATTTGAATTGGCCGATGATAAGCATCATAAAAATATTCTTTTTTGTGGGAATTGGCATCTATTACAGTCTCTTTCCAATGACTATAACTATGAGTGACGTTTCCAATTGGCCAAATTTCACTTAAAAGTCTATTTAATCCATCATAACTGTAATTTATTGTTGCAAAATCATTATTGCGAGAATTAAAAGAAGAAATATAGTCTGTATATGGCAAAGTTCTTTTTAACAGATTATTAAATTCATCGTACCAAAAATCTATAATATTAAATCCAGAATTCTCAGCGGAATTCCATTTTTGAATTAATTTTCCAAAACCATCTGCGTATAGACGAGATTCAACAGAGATTCCATTTACTATTTTATTAGTTTTGGAAAAATTTGGGAAAATATTGTCATAAAACGTAGTATTTAAAACTAAAGTTTTTTCACCAGTTTCTGGATTTGGATAATATTCTTTAATAAGACGACCAAATCCATCATAAGTATATTCTGTAGTATAATTATTGACATTAGTTTCACTTAAAATTTTTCCGTTTAGATAGTCATATTTATAATAAATTTTTTGATTTAAGGGATTAGTAATTTGTGTTGGGTAAAGGTTGTAAGAATCATAGGTAATATTTGTTACATAACCTTTGGGGTTTGTTTCAGCAGTTACTAAACCATAGCTATTAAGTGTAAAATTTGTTGTTAGAAAACGATTTTCTGTATTTAACCATTGAGAGTTGGATATAAGATTTCCTTTACTATCATATGAATAATCTGTAGAGGCAGTTTTGGTTTCATTCGCATTATATAAAGTCTCTTTATCTATAGTAATTATCCAATTGCTTTGATCAATGTTGTATTCATAAGTTTTTTTTATCTCATCTCCAGGCAGGTAATCAGTTATCGTATTTTCAGTTTCAAATGTTTGTAAAATGTTGTGATCAGTTAAATCAGTATCCATTAAATCTTTTGGCCATTCATAAGCTCTGTCTTTATAAAAACGAAGCTCATCAATTACTGCTTGTAAAAAATTAGTAGTGCTAATCCCGCCTTTATCTCCTTTTTGAGCTCCTATAACTACCGCTGTTTTACTATTATTAGGATCGAGTGCTGGCATATAATTTGCATCTATTTTATTGTTAACATATAAATTAACATATTCACCGTCCGAAATAACAGCTATATGAACCCATTGCCCAAATGGTACTGATCCACTTGCAGATAAAATATCTAAATCTAAGTCGTTTTTCATAATCCACCATTCCAATTTATCACCATGCAACATAAGTCTATAAGATTCATCTGAGTTTTTTCCAGTATACAAATCATATTTAGCAATTAAAACTGGATAATTATTATACTGGGGATTATCAAGTTTGATCCAAAATGAGATAGTATAGGTATCACTAAGATCGAAATCATCATTATTATCATACGTTTCAATAAATTCATAACTCCAGTCAACATCCCCGCCATAGCCTTCATATCCCGTGTTCCATCCAGAAAGACCATTGAAATACATTGAATGGCCTCTTTCTGTTGAGTCGTAAGTAACAGTGCCCTGACCTTCATTAAATTTATAATAAGCAATTAGATTAGTACTTTCAGAATAGGAAGAATTATATTCTTGTCCTGCAGGACTTGCGATAACTTCTCCTAGATTTTTTTCTTCTATTAAATTTCCAGTGTTTAGATCATATTTATATTCAATAGCTTGATCTTTGTGAGTTTCTTGACCATCAAAACTCAAATCAATTTTTTGTTTAAGATATGTAAAAAATGCATTAGAGCCCAAATCTTTTGTTTCCCACACATAATCTTCTTGCTTTAAAATATTTTTTTCACTATCGAGAATTTTTTTGTATTTTAATTTTCCTTTTTGTCCATAATTGTTATCTCCTTGATCAAATTTGAATATCTCACTGCTATTTTCATAATTAACAATAACTTTTTCAAAGCCTGCGAATTCAGTTTTATAAGTACTATATTTTAGATATTTACCGTTTTCATATTGATAATTTGTAAGATAAATATCGTCTAAACCATTATCTATTTTTATCTTATCTACTACTTGATGATTAAAAGGCATATTGTTATCGATTGATGAGTTTTTATAACTAATTTCAGTACTTCCACCAAAAGCACTTGTTATTTTAGTAAGTAAATCAGAAGGTTTTGATTGATTTAAATAAATACCTCTGGAGTTTTCTTCTTCAAAACTATAAGCAATATCAGTTAATGAATCACCATTAACATCTGTTAGTCGGTGTTTTGCGTCATGAGCCCAGGTATCAGTAAATAGTGGATAACCATATATATCGCTAACTTTATCCCATCCACTAACTCCATTATTTAGATAAACTGCGCTATCCTCATAATCAATACTTATTCCCATATAAGAATTTAAATCTGATTCTAAATCTTTCCAAAGTCCATCTGATTTAAGTATATCTACTAAACCATCACCATTTAGATCCATTAATCTGACGCCAGCATCAAGGCCGCCTTCATTTGGGTTTGGTTTAGTGATTTCATCAAGGTTCGTATAAGTTTTAAATTCATTAGGTATAGCAACTCCTGTTTGTGTATAAACAATAGCTACAGGAACACGCCAAGAGCTTTTGATAAAACCGCCTTTCCCATCATTAAAATAGACAAAATTGCTGTACCACTGTTCATCTGACAAATTTGTTATGTCACGAAAATCTAATAATGAACCAATCATATCAATTAAACCATCGGAATTTACGTCAACAAATCGCACACCTTTATCAAAAGCAGTATCGCCACACCAATTCCATACAAACATTTCAGGGGACTGATATAAAGTACTTGTTTCAAAATTTTTAATTTCCGGATTGTTAAAATAATTTTCTTTTACCCATGTATCTTGTGTTCCATTCCCACAGGCTGTTTTTAAATAAGATTTGATAATATCAGGGTATCCATCTGAATTAATATCAACAAAACGTAAGCCAGTATCAACTCCATTATTACTTGTAGATTTTCCTTCAATCGTCGCCCATCCCGGTTTATCTTTCAATTGATTTCCGGTATTAAAATACACTGACATTCCTGTGTTTCGAAAAGGATTGCCTTCTGCAACATCTATTAAACTATCATTATCTATATCTATGAGATTCATATTAGTTGCTGTAACAGGATAACTGCTAATATCTGTGTTATAAACAAAACCTTCTTGCAAAATCCAATTATCATTTTTAATCCAAGTTAAATCTTTATTATTTAAATAAATTTCACTTATAGGAACAGTAGGACTGGTGTAAATATCTTTCTCATAATAGGCTCTAACAAAATCATCAAAACCATCGCTATTTATATCAAACATTCGCACCCCTAAATCACGATCATTTTTTGTAAATGAATTTGGAAATTTATATTGATTAAATTTAAATCCTGCTTCTTCTCTTTCAGTGTACTCAAAAATAACAGGTTCCAAATTTATAGTTTCTTGATCTAAATTAGTTCCTGATTGAGTAATTTTTTGAAGAA
>MFXJ01000112.1 GCA_001787465.1 Candidatus Peregrinibacteria bacterium RIFOXYB2_FULL_32_7
TAAGATTAAAACAATCTATTTTATTAATTTTTTCCCCCCGCGCCATCTCTCCTAGATTAATTAAATAGGCCTTTTTGACATCATATTGATTTACAAAATTTTTCAGCCCACACAAATCATTACTTTTAAGATTTTCTTTATATTTACATTCAATGGCAATAAGTTCTGAAATTCTATCCAAAATAATATCAACCTCTTGTCCCAATTTTGTTCGATAATATTTTAAATAATCCGCCTCCTCGCCATTTTTCAATATTTCAGCTATACAAAAAGACTCAAAAAGGAACCCAATATCATTTCTTTTCTTTGGCGGATTAAAATTATTACAAAAATAATTCCTAACCCCGTTATCTAAAAAATAAATCTTTGGCGCTTTTATTATTTCCTTATTTTGATTGGAAAAATAAGGCTTTAAAATATTTATCAAAAATGTTTCTTTTAATATTTCGACATAATTCGTTACGGTTTTACTATCCAAGGCTGATATTTTTGCAAGTTCTGAATAATTTGTAATCGAGCCGTTATTAATCGCTAAACTTTGCATTAAAATTTTACAATTTCGAATTTTTTCTATATGCAAATAATCAACAAGTTCTTTTTTTATATATAAATCCAAAATATCTTTTAAGGCTTCCTTTTTATCATTTCCTTTTGCCAAAACCACATCCGGATAGCCTCCAAATATTAAAAATTCTTCAAGTAAACTAAAAACGTCAGGAATTAACGTATAATAATTTTTTGATTGTATTCTTCTTAAATTTTTAATCTTCAGAGTCAAATCTTCTCTCTCTTGAAATATTAAAAATTCTTCAAAATTAAGAGGATAAATATAAGTAATATGCTTTCTGCCTGCTAAACTCTCTTGAATGTTGCTTTTTATAGTCAATGAAGATGAACCAGAAGCAAAAATCTTAATATTATCATGATTATCATAAATATTTTTTAATACGCTAGTTAAATCCTCATATCTCTGAAATTCATCAAGAAAAACGAAAAACATCACTTTTTGTTTTTGATTATAACCATTAATTTTCAAAGTATTAATAAAATTTTCATAACTAGAAACTTTTTCATAATCGCTAAAAACATCTATATCCAAAAAAAGTCCACCAAAAATTTTATGAAGCTCTTTTAAGAGCGTGGTTTTTCCTACCTGTCTTGAGCCAATAAGTATAGAGATTTTTTTGTCCTTTTTTTGTTTAAGAAGAGAATCAAAACAAATTCTTGTTTTCATAAAAATACTATTATGGAAAGCTATCCAACTTTAGTATATACTATTATGGAGAGGTATGCAATTTTAGCTTAAATGTCATTTTTCAATCACCCTTCAGATTTAATCATTCAAAATTTTCTCAGCCACTTCATTCATCCTCCTCTCTTCCTCATCTGTCCGATGATCATAGCCAAAAACATGCAAAAGTCCGTGGATAAATAAAAATCTTAACTCATATTCAAAACTATGATTTAAATCTTTTGCCTGCTTTTTGGCTGTCTCAACTGAAATATAAATTTCTCCTAAAGATTTTTCATTTGGAAAAATTTCTGCTTCTTTAAAACTAAAACTTATCACATCTGTTGCCTTATCTTTTCCTCGATAAACTTTATTTAATTTCCGAATTTCCTGATCACTTATCAGCACCAATTCCAAACTTTTATCTCTATCAAAATTTAAAACCTCTTCCGCTCTTTTTAGCGTGTCTAAAAACAGTTTTTTTGAAACTTTTTCTTTGACCGTATTAGCGAAAAAAAATTTAACCATAATTTATAATTCGTGATTCGTGATTCGTGATTCGTTATGCGAAATAACCCATTACCCATTACCCATTACTAATTACTTCATTTATAATTCATAATTCATAATTCACAATTCATAATTCTCAATTCGCCCCTGCCTTAATGCTTTCATTTAATTTTTTTAAAGATTCTTCAAGCGCTTCAAGCCAGGTCGGACCTAAATCTTTGGTATTAATTCTTAATTTTGTACCAGTAATTTGCCATTTTGAATTGTAATCAATCAAATTCATAATATTTGCTGGTTTAATATTATCATTCATAAATAAAACTATCTGGCTTTTATCTTTATCATGAAGATTTTCAGCTTTTACCAGAAAAATATTTCCTTTTTTAGCCAACATCTTCAATTCCAAAACTTTAAATAAATTAGCCACTTCAATCGGATAGCGACCATAATCATCTATCAAATCACTACGTAAATTTTCTAAATATTCCTTATTATCCGCGGAAGATAAACGCTGATAAACTGATATTTTTTCTTTAGTATGCGGAATATAATTCTCAGGAATAAATGCCTGTATCGGTAATTCGATAGTAACTTCTTCAATTTCAGGCGATTCAGCTTTCTTACCAGTTTTCAAATCTTCAACTGCTTTATTAAGAAGCCGCACAAAATGACTTATTCCAACCACGTTTAAAGACCCGTGTTGATGAACTCCAAGCACTTCTCCAGCGCCACGTATCTCTAAATCCTTCATCGCGATTTGAAAGCCACTACCAAGTTCAGTTGCCTCCACAATCGCTCGCAATCTTTTTTTCGCATCTATTTTTAGCCGCTGAGAATGATATAAAAAATAAGCATAAGCTTGCTTTCTGCTTCTTCCAACTCTACCGCGCAATTGATAAAGCTGAGCCAATCCAAATCTTTCAGCATCACTGACAATTAAAGTATTAGCATTTGGCAGATCTATGCCATTTTCAATAATCATCGAACTAACTAAAACATCATATCGACCTTCTTTAAAATCTAAAATATTTTTTTCCAAAACATCTGGTTTTAATTGGCCGTGAGTAACGATAATTCTAGCTTCAGGCATCAAAGCACGTAATTTCTGCGCCGCGCTTTCAATAGTTTGAACCCGATTATGCAAAAAATAAACCTGCCCTTTTCGCTCTAATTCCCGCAAAATCACTTCGCGAATAAGTCCGTTTGAAAATCTTCTTACTTCCGTAACAATTGGCAGTCTTCCGGGCGGAGGGGTCGTAATAGTGGTAATATCTCGTAATCCGTGCAGGCTAATGTTTAAAGTTCTAGGAATAGGAGTAGCTGTCAAAGTCAAAATATCCACTTCAGCACGCAATTGTTTCAAAGTCTCTTTTTGCTTTACTCCAAATCTCTGTTCTTCATCGATAATTACCAAACCTAATCTTTTAAATTCTATATCTTTCTGTAACAAGCGATGCGTTCCGATAATAATATCAATATCGCCATCGGCTAATTTTTTCAAAATTTCAGTTTGTTCTTTTTTTGATCGGAAGCGACTTAACATCTCAACTCGGATATCAAACTCCTCCATTCTGGCTGTAAATGAGTTGTAATGCTGATCTGCCAAAATTGTGATCGGAGAGATAAAGGCTACCTGTTTTCCATTCTGTACCGCTTTAAAAGCCGCTCTAATAGCCACCTCCGTCTTTCCGAACCCGACATCTCCACAAATCAGCCGATCCATTGGTTTATCTTTTTCCATATCATTTTTTACATCTACGATTGCTTTAATTTGTCCTGGTGTCTCTTCATAAGAAAATTTTTCTTCAAATTGCCTTTGAACATTATTGTCTGGCTTATACTTAAATCCTTTCGCTTCTTCTCTTTTTGCGTAAAGCTCCAAAAGCTCTTTAGCGATTTCCTGAGTTTCTGTTTTAACCCGACTAACAATATTTTTCCATTCCGCGGAACCAAGCCTAGTCAATTTTGGTTCCTGTTCTTCAGCGCCAATATATTTATTAACTTTTTCAGCCTGATCGATAGGCACATATAATTTATCTCCTTCAGCATAAGCAATTTTTAAATATTCCCTAGTAACATTATCAATAGTTCTTTTTTCTATTCCTTGAAATATACCTATGCCATGATCAGCGTGCACGATATAATCATTCCTTTTTAAGCTAGTCAAAAAATCTAAATACACATTCCTATCGATTTTTTTCTTAACTTTCGGATCTTCTTTTAATCCTAAAATGGCTTTATCAGTTATTAAAATAACTTTTTCTCTAGAATCCTGAAAAGGCTCAATGAAAAAATCCTCTTTTTCAAGCTCATGAATTCTAATTTGCCCAGCTCTTGAATTTTTTACTTCTGAAAAGCCTTCTTCACTTAAATATGGGATTGTCTGCTCCTTAAATAAACTTTCAATATATTCTTTATGTTTTGTTACAATTAAAACTTTCCATCCAGTTGATACTTTTTCTCTTAAATCCGTAGATAAATCAAGCAAATTTTGATACTTAAGCACGGAAAAACTATGAAGGTGGTAGTGACTATCCTCATCCTCCATAAAAGGCGTAAATATAATTTGCCTGACCTCTTCATTTAATTTTTCATAAAATTCAGCAATATCTTTTTGATGTTCATCCAAAAGCTCCCATTCATCTTCAATAAAAATATCTTTTTTTTCAATATACTCAACAACTTGATTTTTTTCATAATCAAGATTTATCGACAAAATATCGATTTGACCTATTTTCGCATTGGTATTTTGCTGATTTTCATCTAAAACATAAATATTTTCGATTTTATCAAAATCAATTTCTATCAAAAACACCTGATCGTAACCAACAGGTGCAATATGAATCGTTGATCCCTGTTTGTAATATTGGCCTTTTTGAATCACGGGATGGGTAGAAACCTCATAGCCATAATCTATCAGCATTTCAAAAAACTTAAGCACATCGATATCATCGCCTTTTTTTAAAAGAATCGATTTCTCTATCAAAGTCGCCTTTTTAGGAAAAGCATTAAGTAAATATTCATAACTTAAAATAAATACTTTGCCTTTTTCTTTTGTTAATAGATTACCGGCGAAATCAACTTTTGATAATTTTTTTTGCATTTCGGTTCCAGCAATATCGTAAATATCATAAACTTCTTTATCCGTCCATTTTCTTAAATTCTGGCTCAAAACTTCTCTATCGGTATCCGTGCTGACCGTCCAAATAATATTTCCTTTTTCTTTTTTAAGCAGGCTAGATAGCAAAAAGGATTTCATTGAGGCATTGGCAATACCCGAAAGACTTATCTTCTGGTTACTTTCAAAAAGTCTTTCTACTGCAAAAAAAGAGTGTTCTGGGAAAAAAGATATGAGCTTTTTATTGTAATTATTTAACATTTGATATTTTATATCTCAAAAAAAGAATCAAGGAATAAAGAAATATTATCGAAGTGGCATGATTATATTGGTATAATTATTTTTATTCAAGGGCTTTATTAAAACCGGAATTAATTTCTCTCCCATTTCTATTTGAGTTTTTTCCGTATCAATATTATTTAAAATATCCATTAAGTAATTAATGTTTATAAGCACTTTAGTATTTTTGCCATCAACTTTTGCTGATATTTTTTCACTTGATTCTCCAGAGGCCATTTTTTCCGTAAATAAATGAAGAATTCCATCGTTAGTAGCGCTCATGTGGATACTTCCACTTTTTTCAACCGCAAAAATAGATAGTTTTTTTAAAGCTAAAATCAATTCACTCAAAGAAACTTCAACTTTTACATTACTAGAAGCTGGTAGAATCGCTTTATAATCAGGAAAAATACCTTCAATTAATCGAGAAATAAATTTTACATTTTCCCACTCAAACACAATCTGATTTTTCGCGAAAAGAACTTTAACATTTTTTTCACCGGAAATTATTTTCGAGAGCTCAAACATAGTTTTTGAAGGCACAACAGTTTTTATACTATTTTCTAACTTTAATTTGGCTGTAAATTTAACTTCTGACAAACGATAACTATCAGTCGCGGCCAATTTAACTTCATCTCCATCAATTTCAAATAAAACTCCAGTTAAAACTGGTCTTGATGGGTTAACGCTCGCCGCGAAAACAACTTTTGATATTAAATTTTTTAATTCGTTAGCCGGTAATTCGATTTCATTTTCTTTTTCAATCTTTGGAATTATCGGAAATTCTTCTGCCGGAATACCTTTTATCTTTGTGTCAGAAATGCCCTGTTGGATAGATAAATCACCAGTACTTTCCAATTGCACTTTTAAATCCTCATCTTTTAATAAAGAAATATAAGACGTTAAAATTTTTGCGGGAATAGTAAAAGCACCTTCATTGTCTACTTTTGCTTTAAAGCTGGATTGAATCGCGATCTCTAAATTCGTTCCAGATAAAATAATCTGCCCATTTTCAGCTTTAATCAAAATATTATTTAAAACCGGTAGAGTATTATTTGATTGAATTGCTTTGCTAACATTTTGCAAACTTGTTAAAAAATCTTTTTGTTTACAAGTGAATTTCATAAAATAACTTTTTAGCGAATTACACGGTAATTGGATATTGATATTCTATTATAAGTTTTTTTTAAAAGAAAGATTAAATTTAAAAAATTTAAATTTGTGCAAAATTATTTTCTATAAATTAATAAAATAAAATTAATAAAATAAAAAATT
>MFXJ01000113.1:0-1712 GCA_001787465.1 Candidatus Peregrinibacteria bacterium RIFOXYB2_FULL_32_7
TGAAAATGAAGGTTTTTTAGAATTTTTTTCTAGACGTATAATTTTACATATGCTAACATAATAATGTTATGTATAATTTTATGATAATTATATGAGTTCAATATTACCAATGACTACTATTACTGAGCTTCAACGCAAACCTAGAGAGGTTTTTGAAGATGTTTTTAGCTATAAGATTGTTTTAAGTAATAATAAAGAAATTGGGGCGATAATTAGTTTAAATTTTTTAAAAAATTTAATGCAAATAGCCAAGGAACAACAGTCAAATTATAGCGATTTTTTTATTGAATCGATAAAACAAAGCGAAAAAGATAAAAAAACCGGTAAAATCAAAAGTTTTGATAACACTAACGATGCTATTTTTTTTCTTGATTCTTTATAATGATAATAAATTTTACTAGTAATTTTCAGAAGCAGTTTAAAAAATTATCGCAAAAATTCAAAATTGCTTTTAAAACTCGATTAAAATTATTTGAAAAGGATAAATTTTGTTTGATTCTAAATAACCATTTTTTGCATGGTGAATTTAAAGATAAAAAAAGTGTAAATATTACTGGTGATTTGCGGGCAATATTTGAAGAAGATAATTTTGGCAATGTTTTATTTGTGGCTATAGGAACTCATAGTCAGCTTTATAAATAAATTTTAAATTTATTATTCTAAATTCCGAAGAAATTTTTTAAAATGAAAATTGCAGTTTTAACTTCTGGCGGTGTGGATTCCAGCGTTGCTTTGTCGCTTTTGAAGGAGCAGGGGCATGAGGTTAAAGCTTTTTATTTGAAAATTTGGCTGGAAGATGAATTGCAATATTTGGGTTCTTGTCCTTGGGAAGAGGATTTGAAATATGTTGAGGAGATTTGCGAGAATTTGAAAGTCCCTTTAGAAATTGTGCCGATGCAGAAGGAATATTTTGATCGGATTATTTCTTATACAATTGAGGAGGTGAAAGCAGGTTTGACACCTAATCCAGACGTGCTTTGCAATAATCATATTAAATTTGGCGTGTTTTTAGAGAAAAAAAATGAATTTAATTTTGATAAAGTTGCTAGTGGACATTATGCACAGGTTTTTGAGCGCAATGGACGATTTTTATTGAAAAAATCGCCTGATTTGGTGAAAGATCAAACTTATTTTTTGTGTAATTTGAGTCAGGAACAATTATCGAAAATCGTTTTTCCAATTGGGCATTTGAGTAAAGAAGAAGTGAGAAATTTTGCAAAAATATTTAATCTTCCAAATCAAAATAGAAAAGACAGCCAAGGGCTTTGTTTCTTAGGAAAAATTAAATTTAAGGAATTTATAAAACATCATTTGGGCGAGAAAAAAGGCGATATTGTTGAGTTCGAAACAGGAAGAATTGTAGGTGAGCATCCTGGATTTTGGTATTACACTTTAGGGCAAAGACATGGACTAGATTTAGGAGGAGGTCCTTTTTATGTAGTGAAAAAAGATATTGAAAAAAATATTATCTATATATCAAGTAGTTATCACAGTGAAGATAAAAAAAGGAACAATTTTTTTGTTCATAAATTAAATTGGTTTGAAGGATATATGCCGAAAAAAAGGCAATTGCAGATTAAGGTGAGGCATGGGGAGAAGATATATAATTGTGGAATTATGGCGCCTGGTAGAGACGCATTGCCCCCCTTCGTTGAAACTTCGGCGGGTAAACAATGCGTCTCTACAGGCGCCATTCATGTTAAATTAGATGA
>MFXJ01000113.1:1760-5813 GCA_001787465.1 Candidatus Peregrinibacteria bacterium RIFOXYB2_FULL_32_7
TTATCATTCCTTCTCTCTCCATAATCACATAAATAATTTTTGCGGTTTCTGATCGAAGTAAGGGATTTTCTAATCCGAAATTTCCATTTTCGTAGCCTGACATTATGTCGTTTTTTGATACTTCATAAATGTAAGGTAGATACCATAGCAAATCTGTGAAATTTTTGAAATTCGATTCCTGCTCATTCAAATTCAAAGCTTTGGTGATTAATTTTGCGGCTTCAGCACGATTGACCAGTTTATCGGGATAAAATTTTTCATCACTGTAGCCATCAGCAATTTTTACTTCATAGGCTTTGTAAACAACTTGCGCGATCATATCGTTATTATTTTTAACTACATCCAAAAAAACTTTTTCTGTAGTAATCGCACTTTTTAAATCAATTTGTTTTATAGTTAAAAGTAATTTTAAAAGTTCAAATCTTGATATGTTTTGATCAGGCTTAAAAGTTCCATCGCTGTAACCTTGGATTACAGGATTTCCATTAATGCAAAAATTATGCAGGACATCTATAAATTTTTTTGCCCAATGATCTTCTTTTAGGTCTTTGAAATCAGTTTGCGCGCACTTATTTATTTGTAAATTTAGACTTTGTTCATAAGCTTCATAAATATTTGAATCAGCAATAACTTGATCGTTTGTTTCTGAATTATTATTTTCGTTTATTTTTGATTCATTAATTATTTCGTTATTAGGTTCGCTAGCATTATTTTTATCATCGCTTTGATTGTTATCTTCCTCATTAGTTATTTTTAGAGGAAAAGTAATAGCGCTGACAATTGGGCTTAATTTGGTATTTGCAGAAAAATCTTTAGCGGAAACGGCAAAATAATATAGAGTGTTTGCTTTTAATCCTTGAACAGAAATTGAATTAGTTGATTTTTGCAAAATTTTTATTTTTGAGCTGTCTTGATTTTGTACCAGTAATTTATTCTCACCATAAAAAATTTCGTATTTATCAACTTCGGCCGTATTTTGAATTTTATCCCAAGTTAAATGAACGATATCTGTTCCGATGCTATTAATAAAAAGATTTGTCAGTCCTTCTGGAGCTTTGTTATCTATTTGAAAAATTCCAGCTTCTATTTCTTCTCCATAAGAAAGTCCATCAAAAGGAATGAATTTTAGTCTGACATTACCTTCGTAATTGCTTAAATCCTCTTGGCTGTCCCAGATAATAAAAAGATTTACCTCGCCTAAACTCGTTGGAATTGATAGGTTTTTACCTATTTGAAAATTGGTGGTTTCTTTATCTATAGCAATATCGCCAGTGTCACAGATTGCTAATTTAATTTCGGCATTTGACCAGGTTTTATCATCTATGGAATAAGCTACTTTGATTGCGGTTGTGTCTTTATTCGCATCAGAAATTTTTAGTTGAAACATTACCGAACCGCTACCGTCAATTAATGGTGTTGGTTGAGAGGTAATATTTAGAATTGGTTTCTCATTTTTGATAATGGCTTGATCTTGAGAATTTTGCTGGTTTTGATTATTTTTTGCTGATTCAAATGCTTTTAAAAAAAGTTGTTCTTGATTTGAGGAAAAAACGGAGATATTTTTTTTGATTTCATTAAGGCTTGAAGATTGCGAATCGTTTACAGCAATAAACCATTTATTATCCTCCGTATACCACCAAGTTTCACTATCGTTGCTGATTTGATAATTAAGAACGTCTAAATCTTCAAAATTAGCTTGTGCAATAAATATGTTTGTAAATAAAATTATAGATACAAAAATAGCGATTAATTTTTTGGCGCGTAACAAGATTGACATAGGCTATTTTTAGCTTCTATTTGATAATTATATCAAAAAAACCTAATCATAGCGATGATACAAAGCAATATTTTGTCTAGGATGTCAGTTTGATTTTTAACAATTCTTTAACGAAGTTAAAATTTTTGTTAAAAGTTGATTAAAAATTCATAATATCTCGGTAATTGCTTCGCCAAATTTTATGGCTGAATGCGGACCATTTGCAGTAATTATATTCCCATCTATTTCAACATCATTTCCCGTATAATTTGCGCCTTTGATTTTTAAGTTTTCTATTTCTGATTCAAAGCAAGTGGCTTTTTTGCCACTTAAAATTCCGGCATTAGCAAGAACTGATGGTCCGGCGCAAATCGCACAAGTTAATTTACCGGCATTATAAAATTCTTTGGCCAGTTTTTGGCATAATTGATTGTCAAAATAATCATAAATGCCAGGTCCACCAATGAAAATTATGGCAGAATAATTTTTTTCTTCCACTTCATTAAGAAGCACGTCAACTTTTGTTTTGCTACCAAATTTGCCAGTAACATCATAAGCAGTGCTGGCAGTTATTACGACATGGCCATTGGCTTCCAAAACCATTTTGCTATCGCCATATTCTTGGTCTTGGTAGTCTTGAGGAGCGATGAAAGAGAGGATTTTCATAGAAAAAATTTTAGATTGATTATATCAATAAACATAACATAAGAATTTTAATTTTAAATGTTGCATTTTGAATTTAAAGTTTTTGGATTTTAAACTATGATGATAAGGGTGAAATCTATTAATATTTTTTATGTTCAGTACTTTTTTAATAACTCCGCTATTAATTATAAACATTTATGTTGATATTTTAAGTCAAAATTATATTTTGAACAAATTTCAGGATGATGATTTGGAAAATTTACTGAAAGCAGAAGTGGTTTTGGTTTTGGGTGCGAGTGTTTATAGTGATGGAACGTTAAGTGATGTTTTGGAAGATCGGGCTTTGAATGCTTTGGAAATTTATGAAAAAGGAAAAGCTGAAAAAATTTTAATCAGCGGGGCAGTTGATGGGAATTATAATGAGCCTTTGGCAATGAAAAAGTATTTTTTAAAAAAAGGTGTTGCTGAAGGAGATTTATTAATTGATTTCGAAGGTAGTAGCACTTTTGAAAGCATGAAAAATGCTAAAGAAATTTTTGAAATTAGCAGTTTAATTATTCCGACCCAGAAATTTCATGTCAATCGAGCCGTTTATATTGCCAGAAGTTTAGATATGAATGCTTATGGAGTGGCTTTGGAGGATGATAATTATTTGGATATTGAAAAATTTAGATTAAGGGAGATGTTTGGGAAAGCGGCCGCATTTTTATTGCGCAGTAAGTTTATTGAATGATAATTGTTGTAGATAATCAGGCTCGTATGATTGGTATGATAATATTTTTTTTGTTTAAGTAAGTATTTCAAATTTTTGTAAATAGATTTTTTAAATATTTATTTGATTTTTAGGCCTATTTGAACTATTAGTATTTTGCTAATAGTTCAAATTTATATTTCTTAATTTCGCTACCGTGAAAATATTAGATAGATTATTCGGTATTTTGCTTACATTTATTTTTGTTTTTACGCTTTTGGGAAAATAAAGCACTGTAATCCTGAATTTTTAAGTTTTAAATTAAACCCTAAATTAAAATTATGGACAATGAAATGAAACCATTAACTACGGCAGATGAGATCAGGTCGATTGAGTGTTTGTTTATGAAAGTAGGTAAATTAGATATTATCTTACCTTCAACTATTATAGACGTGGTGATGAAGTATAGGGAGATGATGTTGTCATCGTTATCATCAAGTGCTGACGAGGAGACGGAAGGACTCTTGAGTTCTGAGAGTCAGGTATTATCATCTTCTGAATTAAGTGCTTTTGTTGCTATTTTAAAAGCTGTAAATCCGAAATTATTAAATGAATTCCTGCTTGCTTGTAAGGAGCTATTGCCTAATTTAATTTGTGCTATCACAGCTAGCCAATCTGAGGAGATTTTACACGTAGGTAATCCAATGAGTTGTGTGGGCAAACAATTGTTAAAGCGCGAAGCCTCTTTTTATACTAGTGCGGCTATTCTTTTATATTTTTTTAATAAATATTTAGTTTTAAACTATGCTAATACCGAATTAGAAATAATTATTGTTAATTTAGTTATTATGCTTTATGTCTTAAGCATAATCTTAAAAACTCGCCAAGAATATCAAGAAATATGTTCTCTTATGAGAGATATAGAAGATAAAGTTGTAGGTTTAAATGCTAAGATTGAAAC
>MFXJ01000113.1:5864-6094 GCA_001787465.1 Candidatus Peregrinibacteria bacterium RIFOXYB2_FULL_32_7
GATTGAAACAGTAGAGAGATATGCTGGTGAAGCATTTGAAGATAAAAAGCATGATGAAATTCCAGCACCATTAGCACCTCATTTACAAGCATTTTTACAACAATTAGAACAGTTAAAACCTATTATTTCATCAGGCGTATTAGATAATACCTAAAAATATTTAGGTAGCGATAATTTTTTGAGTTTTTTTTGATTTTTTGGCACGCGGTAAGTGACATAGAAGAGATAAG
>MFXJ01000114.1:0-2140 GCA_001787465.1 Candidatus Peregrinibacteria bacterium RIFOXYB2_FULL_32_7
TATTAAATTATTTGGTGATGAGATATTTGGTCCGCGCATTCAACATTATTTTCGAAATGCTTGTTTAACTTTGATGGAAGATCAAGAAGAAGGAGCAACGCTTATTGATGTGCCGAGAATGTTTGTTGATGAAGATTTCATGAAATATAGAGTGTCAAAAGTAAAAAATCCAATTGTTAAATCTTTTTGGGCTCATGAATATGCGCATACCGGAGCGCGAGAAAGACAGGAAATGATACCATATTTTTCATCAAAATTTGGTCCGTTTATTACCAATTCAATAATGCGTAATACTATTGGACAGCCGAAATCAGCGTTTAATTTTCGTGAGTGCATGGATAATAAAAAGATTTTATTAATTAATTTATCAAAAGGTAAAATAGGGGATTTAAATACGCAATTACTTGGACTTGTCTGCGTTGCTAGGCTTCAAATGGCGGCGATGAGTAGAGTTGATATCCCTCAGGAGCAGAGAAAGCCTTTTTATTTATATGTTGATGAGTTTCAGAATTTTGCTACTGATAGCTTTTGTTCAATTTTATCTGAAGCTCGTAAATATGGTCTTGCTTTGATCATGGCGCATCAGTATATAAATCAGCTTACAGTTAGTAAATCAGGCTCTACCAATACTCAAATTCGCGATGCTGTGTTTGGTAACGTTGGTACAATGATGTCATTTAAAGTTGGCGCTGAAGATGGAGAATATCTTGCGAAAGAATATGCTCCTATTTTGACTGAATCTGATATTATCGGCATTTCAAATTATAAAGCTTATATAAAATTAAATATTAACAACACGACTTCTAGACCTTTTTCACTAGAAACTATTTATGATACGCAGGGAAGTAGTGCCAAAGTAGCTGAAATTGTTAAGCAATATTCAAGAATGAAATATGGTCGGAAAAAAGTTTTCGTTGATCAAGAAATTACGGCAAGAATTGGAATTGATGTTAATGAAGAGATTGATGTTAATCAACTTAAAGTTGAATAAATTTTTTAATAATTAATGTTTCTTACTCACAAACACTATCTCGGCATAAGAATTTCTATCTATTTGATACTCATTACTTTGTTTGTAATGGCAGTATCAATTATTCTGCTTGAATCTAGAAGATTTAGAATGGAAGCGCATGCAAAAAATGAAATTGATAATTTATATACTGAAATCGGAGCTTTGAATCAGGAAAAAATGGAACTCTATCAGGAATTTTTAGAAACCCAGACGCATTTAAAAACTTTGTATTCTACTTTAGCAGAAATGTCGCAATCAATTGATAATACAAATCAAGAAACAGCCGTTCTCGAAAAAGCTCTTGATAGCGCGCAAATAAAATTATCAGAACAAAATCAACATATTACAAACTTAATAAATGGAGTTGCGGAACAATCTAATTATAATGATTTATCGCAAGTTGACGGGATCTTAGATATTTTAATTATCGGTACTCATGGGAGTTTAAGCGATACTTTGATGGTCGCTAGAGTTTTGCCAGATAAAGGAAAGATTTTATTTGTTAGCGTTCCTAGGGATTTATATTATGGAGGGCGTAAAATTAATGAAATATATTATTATTACGGTGTAGAAAAATTAGAGGAAGCGATAATGAATGTTACTGGAATAGTGGTTGAGAAATATGCTGTTTTTAATTTGCAATCTTTTTTGACAATTTTTGATTTGTTATTTCCTGATGGAGTGGAAGTTGACGTTGCAAAGTCAATTTATGATAATGCTTATCCAACGGCTACCGGTGGATATAGTATATTTAGCTTGAAAGCAGGCAAACAAACTTTTGACGCTAATACTGCTTTAAAATATGTTAGGACTCGTCATGCAGATTCAGATTTTTCTCGAGCTAAACGTCAACAAAATTTTATTAAATCAGCTGTTACGACCCTTAAATCTCAAGATCTTTTGACGCATATAGATCAAAGTTTTGAGCTTTTAGAAAATTTGAATAAAATTTTGAAGACAAATATTGGTATTTTTGAGTCTTTGCAATATCTCAAGGATTATTCTAGTTATAGTTTAGATACAGGTTATGTCTTGGATACAGGCGTAAAAGAATTTATAAAAAGTGATGAAGAAACTGTAAATAGCCGTATTTTCACATCAACAACTAATGTGAATGGACAATACATT
>MFXJ01000114.1:2184-6124 GCA_001787465.1 Candidatus Peregrinibacteria bacterium RIFOXYB2_FULL_32_7
TTATTCTCCAAATCCCCAAAGTTAATCCAGCCAAAAGCGCTGGAATGAGAATTAGCCAGAAATTTGTATTTGCTTGATTAATGTCGGCTGAATAAGCATTTGCAGTTTTGATTAAACTGAATTCTTTTAAGTTAAATAAATTTTTATCAGTTTCTTCTGCCAAAATTTCTATTTCTGATCCGCTTTGAAGTAGATTTTCGCTTAATTCATTATTAATATCTAAATTCTCTAAATTAACTTGAATTTTTTTATCATTACTTATTTGCAAATAAAGATATTGATCTAGTTTCTCAGCTACTTTGCCTGAAAATTTATAAAAAGTTTGATTTTGCCTGCCAGGACTTGGTTTATCTACCCAAGTCCAGTAATTTTCAGGTGCTACGTCTTGAGCTAAAGCATGTTTTATTAAGTGTTTTGATGAAATTTGTGCTGTATTTTCATTTATAATATTTACCATAGCATAACTTTGACCTTCGATTGATTTCTTATATTCAATTTCAGCTTTTAGTTCTTCTTCAAAATCATATAAAAAAAGATGATCTTCGTTATTGTCTAAAGCAATTTTTGATTCTTGGCGAGAAATTGTTAAATATGACTTTGCTTTGATTATTTTTTTGTCAGAGAAAATAAATTTTTTCTCACTTTTACTGTTATCCATTAAATACCAGTTGCCTAAATTGATATCTTTATCGCTGGCATTAAATATTTCAATCCACTCGTTATCTAATTCTTTGCCTTTTGGATTCGGCATTATTTCGCTTAAGAAAATTTCATCGCTTAAATCTCCATCTAAATATTTTTGGTTATTTTCCTTATTAGTTTCTTCGTCAGTTTGTTCGCTAAAAATATTTCCAGTGTTTGGGGTGGGGAAATCTGTCCATATCCACTCATTTTCAAATTTGGCCAAGCTCAAACCTTCTTCAGCTTTTTCATACTTTATTTGATCTTGCAATAAATTATTTGGATTGAAAAGTCGCATTTCATCAATATTATTATTCAAATTTAATTTTGAATCATAACTGTAGATTGTAAAAAATCCGTTTGCTGGCACAAATAAATTTTCTTCAAAAGTAAAAATTTTACTTCCATCATTGCTGTCATCTATTGACCAATTTTTAAGATTTACAGAAATAGTGGCTGGGTTATAAATTTCGATCCATTCCTGACTGTTATCTCTACCAAAAGGATTCGGAAAAATTTCGTTTAAAAACAATGGTTGAAAGTTTAAATTATCAAAATACTTATCATTTTCATTGTTTTCAAAATTTCCTAAAATATGCGAAATATTTTCCTCTGCTGGAGTTTGTGTATCTGTCCATATCCACTCATCATTAATTAAAGCATATGAGAATCCTTCTTCTGCCGTGTCTTTATAAAACACCTCATCAATAATTTGACCATCTTCAGTAATTAAACGCGCAGAATCATTACTTTGATTTAAAGTTATTTTTGTGGTTGAAGATTGAAAAATTAAATATTCTTTAGTTTTAATTTTAAATCCTTCTAAGGCAAAAGCTTTGCTTCCGCCGTCGATATCATCTAAAAAAAGTCCGCTTAAATTAATTTCTTTATCATTATTATTAAAAATTTCAATCCATTCATTTTCACTATCTTCACCTTCAGGATTTGGAAGTAGTTCAGTAATTTGAAGATTATAAAAATATTCCTGATCAGGATTTTGATTTAAAATATCTTTGTTTTGTATATCAATATCCGTTGATATATCGTTTATCGTTTTTGTTGATTGATTTGTTTCTGTGGCATTACTTTTATCATTTTCTCCTTCAACAACTATTTTTAAGATATCAGTACTTTTTTCATTCCAAGCATCAGTTACTGTTAAAATGATATTATATTCGCCTTCGGTATCAAATGTTTTAGAATTTGGATTTTTATTGATATTTTCAGTGTTGTCTCCAAAATCCCAATGAAATTTTAAATCATCGCCATCGGGATCATACGAATCACTACCATCTAAATTAATGGTTACTTTTTCTTCCCCAGTTGTCGCACCACTTTGGACTTTTATGATTGCTTTTGGGGGATGATTGATTATTTTATTTGCTGTTTCTTTGGTTGGGTTGCCAAAAATCATCCAAACTTGATTAAAAAGTCCGGCACTTTGAGCTTTGTCTGGGGCTTGAATGTTTTTTCCGCTTCCATAAGAAACTTGATCAATAATTTGTTCGTATTGGTTATAAAAAATAATTGAATCTCCGGAATTATTTAAATTAAATTTAGGGTTCTCAATAACAAAATAGGTTTTTGATTTAATTTCAGCATCCAAAAAATGTTTAGTTCCGCTTTCGTCCATTAAAAAACTTTTATTTAAATCCAGAGTTTTTGAATTTTTATTAAAAAGCTCAATCCATTCTTCATCATTTTCCGGATTGGATACGAATTCATTTATTACGATATCATTTTCTTTAATTAGATAAGGAATTTTAATTTCTGTTGTCTCGCCATCACTGTAATTTAATTTATCGTCAAGACTGAAAATCTCATAAAAATAATTTTGCTCTTCTTCAAAATCATAATCCTTGAAAAAAGATTCATTGGTAATGGCAATTATTTCATTTCCTTCAATAAAATCGCCTTTTGAATATTGTATTTGATTTTCCAAAGTCGCTGAAATGTTTTGAGTATTTTTGAGAATTAAGGCTTTTGAAATTGATTCGGGGAAAGTCCAGGAAAGGTTTGTGGAGGTGCCGTTGAAAGCAGAACTAAAGTTTTGAATATTGGATAGAGGTTGATTATCAATTAATGGGGGTGGGTTTTGAGTTGTAAGTTCTGTGCTATTTGTATTTTTTAGTTCAAAATTGCTATTTTCATATCCACCAGTGTGACTATTTAAGTGTTCTTGCCAGTTTGATTCAGTGTAAATGTTTAAATTAGGATCTTTCCTTTCCAGCGAGAAATTTTCTGTTTTTAAATATGTGAATAATTCAATGAAATTGCCTTCATGATCTATCAGGCCTATTTCTTCTCCGTCTTCGCTCAAAGTTGTCCATGAACTATCAATTATTGTTCCAGTAAAATTCGGGTTATTTGTTAAAAAAGTTCCTCCTTCATCAGCTATAATCGCAAATTCATTTGATTCCAGAATTAAATCTCCTTGAAAAGCGTTAAGTCCATGTTTCGTTTCCTGTTCCCAAAACTTCCATCCGTCTAAATTTATTGGATTATCCGAAACATTAAGAATTTCAATCCATTCGCTTCCTGAATTTTCAAAAGCGCCGATTTCATTTATCACCATATTCAGTTCATTTTTAGAATCAGCTTTGGAAATAGAATGAGAAATTAGAAGTAGATTGGCAATTATAGCCAAGAGCAGAAAGAGAAATTTTTTATTTAACATGGGAAGGAAATTATGAATTATGAATTATGAATTATGAATTATGAATTATGAATTATGAATTATGAATTATGAATTATGAATTATGAATTATGAATTATGAATTATGAATTACATTTGATTCACTTTCATATCATCTCAAGTTAAAATTTCTCTGAAAAAAGTGTTAAAAATTAAAAGATTTTTTGAGTTTTGAGTTGACAAAAAATAAATAATATGATTAACTTAGAATCTGTAATTTTATTTTTTAAATTTCAAATTATGTCATCAGAAATAAGTAATCCAATTCGGATATCAGCATTGCCATATGATAATGTGGATCAATTGGTGGAAATGTGGGAGAACCTTGATCCAGAAGAATTTAAACAACAATTTCAAGGTGATATATTTAAAGATAGTTTTGGAATGGATGGGCGAGATGCTGAGCCTGATAAAAGTTTCACTACTTTCTTAAGAAGAGTGAGAAATATAAATGATGCGGAGAAAAGGGAAGTAGTGATGCGATCGTTTATTGATATTAGAGATAAAATTCATCAAGGGGAACGTTTAACGGCTGAAAATTTGAAATTATGTAATGAATATCGA
>MFXJ01000114.1:6131-6273 GCA_001787465.1 Candidatus Peregrinibacteria bacterium RIFOXYB2_FULL_32_7
ATTTAGCTGGAGCAAGAATTGAAGGAATAGAAGTTCCCGTTAAACTAGAAGGTGATCTTGGAAGACGTGGAGTGATTCAGAACGTAAGATTAGCGTTAGGTTGTGATATTGTAAGAGTCGCTTTAGTTGAAAATCTTAATAG
>MFXJ01000115.1:0-2014 GCA_001787465.1 Candidatus Peregrinibacteria bacterium RIFOXYB2_FULL_32_7
GAAGCCTTAGAAAAACTTAGAGAAAAAGATGAAATTGAAGAAGTAATTAACAATACCGAAAAAGTACCTCAGCCGATAAATCCTGCTAAACCAGAAGAAAGCGGCCTTAGCGAAGATGATGTGGAAATTGCAACTAAAAAAATAGAAGTTACATCATCTCCACTCGAACTTTGGGCGATTGCTCATGAGGAAACTTTAATCGGACAATTAATTAAATATGAAGGAGAAAGAAAAGAAGAAGACCCTTCATTCTTTAATGTAGAATTTGAACCTCAAGTATGGAGCGGTATACAAGGAGCGATTTATGATTTTGAAAAATCAATTTCAGAAGATGAAAATCTAGGAAATGCTCTTTTTGAAAATAATAGAAAAGAGATAAAAACAATAAAACAAATAGAAGATTTGGATAGAAAAGTTGCGAAGATTAAGAGAGACGCTCAAGGTGCAATAATAGAGACAACAGATATTGATATCCTTGATCTTCAAATTAGAAGTAATGGAAAAACAGTCCGAAAAATTTTACAAGCAAAACTTAATGATGCTTGGATCAGATATGACGCTTACCAATTAGGAGAACGAGAATATGAAAAAAATAAAAATAAATTCAATCTTGAAGGCGCAAATTATCAAGCAAAATCTTCAAATGATTATTTCATTATTTCAAGCGATCCTAAAAATCATATCAAAATTCAACCTAACCCTGACAGCTTAGCCATCCTTCAAGATCAAACTCCGCCTCTTCAAGAAATATTAGGCACAAAAGCCGAAGAATTAATAATTAATGGTTTATCGCAATCTGCTCAAAACGGATATAAATATTTGAGAACTCAAGCGGAACGTGAAGGGAAAAATCCTAATCAAGCAGTTGGAGAATTTTTAATCACTTTAGCGCAAAACAAAGAAGCTATCTATAATGAAAGACCTTTAAAATCTGGCGAAAGAATTAATTTTGACGCTGATATTTATATTGCTTTAGAAGAAATCAAAGAATCTTTACAAATTTCCTTTGAAGAACAAGATAAAAAACGAATTCAAGGAGAAGACGCAACAGTTGAGGCTCAATCTGCTCTTAATGAATTAGCGCAAAATAGAGAACAAGAAAATTTAGCAAGAGAACAAAGACAAACAACGCAAATGGAAATTCAAGAAATGGTTCAAAATATTTATGGAGAGCAAGTCGCAATTGGAAAAGCAACAAGACTTATTGAAGACGAACAAACACAATTAAGCGATTTGGATAATCAAATATTAGGAAAACAAAAAGAACTTTTAAATTTACGTAAATCAGAAACTGATCAAAGCGAGGGAATTGAATTAATAGAGAGGGATATTCAAAATTTACAAAACCAAAAAGCAGATATTTTGAGAAACAAAGTCGCTGATTATCAAGATCGAATTGATAGATCAAATGAAATTCTTGAAACAAATCCAACTTTAAATTTCTTAAAAGGAAGTTATGATCCAAATGATCAAACTACCAGTTATGAAACGAAAATCCATGTTATCAATAATACTTATGGAGAAATTCAAGTGCCATCAGAAATGTTTGATTCATGGGGACGAGTCGGCAAACTTGCACAGGAAGAATTTGCGAAACAACTTCCATTTGCAAACTATGGAAAAGATATGAAGGAAATAACAGAAAAATTAATGGGCTCAATTAGAAATTTGCCAAACATAATTAGGAAAAATAATCGAAATACCATTGAATTTGATGATTTAATTACTTTGGCTTTGCCTGCTTTAGGAGGACTTGGATTTTTTGAAGGATTTAGAGGCAAAAAAGAATTTAATGAAAGAATGGAAGCTTTGGAAGAATTAAAAAAACTTAATGCCAATCCAGACAAAAAAAATGCGGACAGAGTGAAAAAACTGCTAAAAATAACCGGCGTTAAATACAAAAATCTAACTGACGAGCAAAAAAAAGCAGTTAGTGACGGTAAAGGCTATTTCGAAATTCACCAAAAGATGGAAGCGCAAATCAATGCTTTCTTAGAGCAAACTTATATGTTGC
>MFXJ01000115.1:2255-6785 GCA_001787465.1 Candidatus Peregrinibacteria bacterium RIFOXYB2_FULL_32_7
AATTGCGAAAAAATATAAGGATTTATCAACTCAAATAGAGAGAAATACCGCTATTGAACTAGAATTTTTACGAATTATGCAAGATCCAATTCAAGCTAAGAAAAAAATTGAAAAAGCGCTCAAAAATCCAAGAATAGATACGATTTTAGAAACAATGAACAAAGATTTAGAAGCTGATAAAGCTCGTTATTATGAACAATTAAATCAAGCTGAAAATAAACTTTTAGAAGTAACAACAAATCCAAATGAAAAAACGACCATTATCAAAACTTTCCAAAATCTAAGAAAAAAATGGACTTATGAATATTATTTAAATTACATAAAACAAGGCGAAGTAGTAAAAGAAAAGGAAAGACTTGAAAGTCAAAAACTTGATGGAATTCATGAGGTTATTCCAAATTTCTCAGGTCCTTATAGCTACAGCGATATAGTTTCAAATATCGAAACAAAATCTGACGCGAATTTAGATGCGACTGATTCAATTGCTATAAGCGATCAAGCAGTTACACAATTTTGCCAAACTTTGAAAGAAGATGGCATTGACGCAAAAACTATTTTTTATTATCAAACTCACAAAGATGCGATCTTAAGAATTATTTCAGAAATCGGAAATCCAATTGAAGAAGATCATCACCCATGGCTAGATTATGGCAATCAAATGTGGGGCAGAAGCAATATCGCGATGAATGAAGAATTAAGAGATGCAGTCAAAAATTTCAACATACTTCAAACTATCAATTTTGAAGAGTCAAGTTATCTAGTTTTAAAAAACATTCCAGAAGATATTTTATATGCAATCAGTTCTCATGTAAACAAAACAAAATTATTCAAAAAAGACAAAGGCCGAGAACTATCAATATTGCTTTCTGACGAACGCTATAGTCACACTGAAAATCAAGATACTGCAAGAATTAGCGATATCCTAGGAGCAAACGAACAATCACAAGCAAGTTATGAGACGGAAGGTCAAAAACTTCGAGCCAAATCAACTGATGATTTCAGAGCCGATGGCGAAGCACTTACAGATTTTTTGAATAATTACGAAAATGGACCAATCGCTGGGTTCAATGACGCAATGAGAGAGGCTTTTATTGCTATGGTTACAGACAGACAAAGAATCATCGGCGAAGAAAAAGCCCCTTATTATGAAAAAATTGAAAAAAAGAAAAAAGAAATAACTGATTTAGAAAAGCAAATTGCTAACTGGCAAACAGAAATAAATGATTCAGAAACCACAGCAGAAAAAAAAGCAAAATTAGGAGAAAAGATTGAAGAAGCAAAAGACAAATTACCAACTTTAAGATCAGAACTTATAGAAATAAGAACAGAAGCAACCGAAGCTATTGCCGAAATAGACAAAAAATACGGCAACACTGATCCAAAGACAAAACGAGAAACAATGTACGCTCTAGCTGACGATTTTGTCGCACTTTTCATAGAAAGAGGTGGCGTTTATAGAGAAAAAGCTGTGAAAGAAATTGAAGGAGAGATAGAAGAAAAAGAAAAAGCTATCGAAGAAAATCAAACAGAAATTGAAAAACGAAAAGCAGATATTGAATCTGCCAAAGAAATAATTCGCCAAGCTTTATTCAGTGATAACAGAATAGAAGATCCGATAATGGAAGCTCCTGACACGCTAGATCCTCTTCAAAACTATGTTAAATTAAGTCCTGAAGATCAAAGAAAAATACAATTTTTCAAGGATGAGATAATAAGATACAGAGGTGAAATTAGTTCAAAAAGTAAAGAACTATCAGATAAAAATAAAACAATTTCTGCTCAAACGCAAATTATAGAAGAAAGACAACTAACTTTAGATCAAGCTTTATTTAATAAAAGAGGAACAAAAATTCTAAGAATCACTGAATTAAGAAAAGAGAATCCTGAAGAAAATAAAAAGGAAATTAAACAATTAGAAAATGAAATTGAGGCTATTAATCAACAATTCAATCAGATTATTGAATCTGATCCAGTCGGGAAAGAAGCAAAAAAAGAAATCAATAAAGCTATAAGTCAAAAGAAACTACTTGAACAAGAAATAACAGAACTATATCTTGGCGAAGGAATTAAAGTCGAAAAAGAAGATAGTCGAAATGCTCTTCAGGCCACTCCTCTTAATCGAACTCCATGCATTAAAACAGCAGGCATGGAAATGAATAGAATTTTGGGAATAGAAATTTTTGATCCTAAATTAGATGAATCTAATATTATTTTTAATGATGATGACATTTTTGATCCTAAATTAGATGAATCTAATATTATCTTCAATGATGATGACATTGACGATAAAACTCCAGTTATTCCAGAACGAAATACTGATTTAGCAATAAGAGAAATTATACGTTTAAGTGATTATGAAAAATTACCAAAAGAGCAAAAAACAGCTGTTTATGAAGCATTACAAAAACTTAAAGATGCAGAGAGCAAAATCAAAACATTTAAAAATGAAAATGCTCAATACACACAAGACATAGCGAACGCAGATCAAGAACTTACCGATATTGAAGACAAAAAAGCAAATCCGCAAAATAATTCTCGTCTAAAAAGACTCTATGAAAAAGAATTTGAAAGCAAAATGGCTATGTTTAGAGATGTAGAAGATGTTAATAAATTTTTTGACGGTCTTTATAATCCTGACGGCTCCCCTTCCCGCGAATTATTTGAATTATACAGTAATTTATCAAGAGAAGAATTTGAGACAATGACTAGAATTGCTAGAAAAGGTGTTGATACTCTCCGAACGGAAGAAGCTACAAAACATAAAATAGATATTATCATTGAATCATTTGATGAATATGAAGAAGTCAAAGAATCTTTGATCAAAATGTACGAAATGGCCAATAGCCAAGGCGTAACTCTAAGCGCTGAACAAATATGGGAACATGGTCAGACCTTAAAAGGATATTATGATCGAATAAGAAATGAAAATCAAAAAACAGATGAACAAAGAATTCAATCAGCTTTTGCAAACAACAATCCAGAACTTGCAGACGCAATTGCAGAGATTATGCCGATCATCAATAATGCATTTATAGATTTAAAAATCGCGGCTTTTGATATTTTCAAACTTGATTTAGCTAAATCCGCGGCAAATCCAAATGATCAAGAACAAACTAACAAATTCGTAGAAGCTATCGCAAAAGTTGAAAAAGCATTAAAAAAACCAATAATCAAAGCTTTACTAAATGCTTATTTAGAAAAAGAACTAAATAATGATGATTTAAATCATCTAGCTATTGATTGGTATAAATACTGTGAACTGATGGTCATTGACAAAGATCCTGATAAACCTTTAGCCAAAAAATACTTACAAGACAAACCAAATCTTCAAGGATTACGTCTTCTTCTTGAGGGAAATAATGTTTTCAATAATACTTTTACTCGCTTAAGCCAATTCCCTGATGGCAAACCAAAAGATAGATTTTTAGGTTCTTTTATCAGAGTTATTGAAACCGCTTATCAAAGTTCTTTAACAGAAGAAGAATATCAAAGACTTTCAGAAACCGAACAAGACGCAAGAGATTTTTCAGAAGGAATAATTAGACCAGGAATTGGAAAAGATGCTTTACATGCGCTCAAAGAAGATAGTGTTATTCTTACCGCTATTCGAAACAAAAATTTATTAGAAGGACTACGCAAATTAACCGCGCTTTATGAACTTCCTGCTCTAACAATTGATCTTGGACAAGCAGGAAAATTCGAGGTCAAACCCACAGCTCCAAGCTTGCATGAAGTTAAATTAACCGCAGAAGGTGAATTAGAAACACGCTTTGGCGATCTTACGGGCTCAGCCGGAATTGGAATGGATATCCGCCACGCTATTGAACTTGCAAAAGATTCTGAACTTTCTGGTTATGAATTTGCCGCCGCTCTTTCTCCTCAAGTCGGACTTCAATATGATAAAGATTTCGGAAATGATGTTTATGTTAGAGGCTCAATCAACATAAGTTTCTTCAAAAATGGTGAAGTCAAGCCTGGCGTAAAAGCAAGAGTGCAAGTTGATATTAAAGGCAGAACAATTTTTGCAAAAGCTAATGTCGGACCGCTTGGAATTGGAGCGTCAATTGGAGCAGAATTCTTATCACTTGGTGAAAAAGCACAAAGAAAATTTGAAAAAATGGAAAAAGGCGCTCAAGAATATATGACACAAAGAGCAAAAGAAATTCAAGAACAAGCAGAACAATCAATTCTTGCTCAAGCAAAAGACACTATTAAACCACAAGATGCAAAAATACTTTCAGAACAAATAATGAGACAATCTTTGGAACTTGCTCTTCAATCAGACACAGCAGAATTACAACTTGCCATGCAGAAAAAAGCTTGGCCAATTAGATTTAAAGGTGTAGAGCTTGGCTGGCAAAATGGAGTTTGTTATTTCAAGGTCATACTCGAACATCCAAATGGAGTTGATTCAATCAGAATTTATCCTAAAGAAGCAATTACACGAGGCATTCTTGATCAGGTTACTACCAAAAGAGCCAATGAAAGAGAAAAAACCATTATCAGCGCTTTTGATTGGAAGAAAAATCC
>MFXJ01000115.1:6826-7302 GCA_001787465.1 Candidatus Peregrinibacteria bacterium RIFOXYB2_FULL_32_7
AAGCCAAATTTGCAAAATTAACTAATCTACCCGAACTACGTTTTAGCAAGGGTTGAAGACCAATCGCGCTTTCAAATAGACATATTCAAACGGGACTTAATTTTTTACCACCCGAAGCAGACAGCGCAAGTTTTGAAACTTACTTAAAAGAATATAATGACAGTATTACTGAAGCTGAAATAACTTTCTCCAAAACAGGCAAATTTTCAGCTGAAATGAACATTCACAATGCTGATAATTCCTTAATTGAAGTCTGGATTGATCCTGCTTATGATCACTTATTAACAAGATCAGGAACAAAATTTAATTTATCATTTAAAACCGGACTAATTCCAGTAATCAGCAGATCAACTATCGTTTATGCCGCAAAAAATGGTGGCCATGTTAAACATGAAATAATCACAATCAGATTCGCAAGATTGGAAGAAGTGCCAGGATACGAAAATCTATTAAATTCACTACAAGCAAAAGATTCT
>MFXJ01000116.1:0-4109 GCA_001787465.1 Candidatus Peregrinibacteria bacterium RIFOXYB2_FULL_32_7
TTTAGATTAAGAGTCTTGAATGAATCGTCATCTTCACAACAACCAAATATAAGTTCTAAAAAAATTGAAAATTTTGATTTAATCGTTCCGAGCAGTGAAAAAGAACAACATTTGATTTGTGATGAAATAGAATCACGCTTTTCTGTAATTGATAAATTAGAAGAAACAGTAGAAAAATCACTGGAAAAAACAGAAAAACTCAGAAAATCAATTCTGAAATCAGCTTTTGAAGGAAAGCTGGTCAAATACGAGGCGGGATAAATGGCTGACTCAAAACAATTAGTAAACAAACTTTGGAATTATTGTAATATTTTACGGGATGATGGACTTTCATATGGGGATTATGTTGAACAATTAACATATTTGCTATTCCTGAAAATGGATGATGAAAGATCAAATCCACCTTACAACAAACCTTCCGATGTTCCTAACCAATACAACTGGAAATCACTTTTATCAAAAGAAGGTGCAGATCTAGAAGCACATTACATTGAAATACTAAGAGAGCTTGGAAAAGAAGAAGGGATTATAGGAGTCATATTCAGAAAGGCACAAAACAAGATACAGGATCCTGCAAAACTTAGACGTTTGATTGTTGAATTAATCGATAAGGAAAACTGGCTTAGTCTTGAAACTGATGTCAAAGGAGATGCTTACGAAGGATTACTGGAAAGAAATGCAGCAGATGTTAAGGGTGGTGCAGGTCAGTATTTTACTCCAAGGCCTTTGATCAACGCAATGGTTGAAGTCAGCAGACCAGAACCAGGCATGAAGATACATGATCCTGCATGTGGAACTGGTGGATTTCTTTTATCTGCTTATAATTACATAGTAAAAAACCACAAGCTAGACAGAGATCAAAAAGAAGAATTAAAACACAAAACATTCAGCGGAAATGAAATTGTTGCTATGGCCGCAAGGCTTTGTGTCATGAATCTTTATCTTCATGGAATAAATGGAGAAGAAAATCCAATTGATTTGACTGATTCATTGAAGAAAAATCCCGGAGCAGTTTATGATATGGTGTTGACCAATCCACCCTTTGGAAAGCACTCTTCAGAAAAGGTACTAACCGAAGAAGGAGATATGAAAAAACAGGATCTAGTAGTTTTAAGAGATGATTTTTGGGCTAAAACAAGTAATAAACAGCTTAACTTTTTACAACATGTAAGAAGCATCCTGAAAATAAATGGAAAAGCTGCAATAGTCCTTCCTGATAATGTTCTTTTTGAAGGTGGAGCAGGAGAAACAATAAGAAAAAAATTAATGGAAACCTGTGATTTACATACAATTCTCAGATTGCCAACTGGTTTGTTTTATGCACAGGGAGTTAAGGCAAATGTCTTATTCTTTGATAAAAAAGCAGCTTCAAAGGAAGCATGCACTTCTAAGATATGGATATATGATCTTAGAACAAATCAGCATTTCACATTAAAAGAAAATCAATTAACTTTTGAACATTTGAAAGATTTTATTCAATGTTACAATCCTGAAAACAGGCATTCAAGAAAAGAAACTGAGAGATTTAAGTGTTTCAAATATGAAGATATTCTAAAGAGAGATAAGACAAATTTGGATATATTTTGGCTCAAAGATGAAAGTCTGGATGATCTTGATAAACTGCCTGAGCCGGATGTCATTGCAAATGAAATTGTGGAAGATCTTGAAAGTGCCTTAGAGCAGATAAAAGAAATTTCGGATGATCTGTCGAAGTGAGTTCATGGTATCAATAAAACTATTCGGTGGAGCAAAAGAAATCGGTGGAAACAAGATACTACTACAAGATAAAGATGCAAAGATATACTTTGACTTTGGTGAATCCTTCAATTTCGGAGAAGATTATTTCTATGACTGGTTGCAACCTAGAAAGGCCAATGGTTTGGAAGTTTACTTTGAATTCGGATTGATTCCTAAAATAGAAAAGCTCTACGATGAAGAAGCATTGAAATTCACGGATTTAGAATACCAAAAACCAGATGTAGATGCTGTTTTTGTTTCACATTCCCATTCGGATCATATTGGGCATTTGAAATTCCTTGATGGTTCAATTCCAATATACTTAGGACATGGGACAAAAAGGGTAATGGATGTTTACAACAAACTATATCCCCAGTTTGCATGCTACGGAAAACATAACACATTCAGCACATTCAAATCAGGAGATAAGATAAAGATCAAGCATCTTACAATTGAGCCAATCCATGTTGAACATTCAGTTCCCGGAGCTTATGGGTACATTATTCACACTTCTAAAGGTCCAATAGTTTATACTGGAGATTTTAGACTCCATGGACCAAAGTCTTCTCTCACTAAAGATTTCATAAAAAAAGCTGCTGACTGCAAGCCATATGCCATGTTTTGCGAAGGTACAAGAATGGAAAGCGACTCAGAAAAGAATTTTACTGAAAAGGAGGTTGAAGAACGGGCAGGTTCAATAATCAAAGATTCCAAGGGCCTTGTTTTGGTTTATTTTGCAATGACTAATGTTGACAGGTTTATGAGCTTTTACAGAGCAACTGTCAAAAACAAAAGAATCCTTGTAATTGACACAAGAATGGCATATATTATTGACAATTTAAGAGAGAAAATTACTGACCTGCCAGATGTAAGAACTGATGAGAATATTCGTGTTTATTACAAACTTTCAAAAAGTAGAACATTCTGTGAAAAAGACTACAAGACATTTGAAAGAGAATTTATGGAAAGAAGAATAACTTATGATGAGATAAGCAAGGACAAGAAAAAATATGTTGTTCATTCAGGATTCAACAAGCTTATGGAATTGGTTTATTTGCAACCAAAGGATGCAGATTTCATTTATTCTTCTTCTGAACACTTCCTAGAAGGGGAAAACAACAAGGATGAGTTAAGGGTTTTGGAAAACTGGCTTATGCACTTTGGGATTAAGTTTCACATGACGCACTGTTCTGGCCATGTTTGCAAGAAAGACCTGATTGAAACTGTGAAAACAATTAATCCAAAGCTATTGATTCCGATTCACACACATGTTCCTGAGGATTTTAAGGAGTTTCATGACAATGTGATGATTGTTGAGAAAGGAGGAGAGTATGAAATATGACGTGGTCCAATGAATAATGATCCGGATAAATACAAAAAATGGATTGCAATATTAGATGACTTAGAGACTAGAGCAAAGCAATTGAAAGAACAAAAAAAGGATCCACTCTATGAAATCACAGAGAGAAAAAGATTTGATTTTGAAAAAATTGCTTTTGAAAGATTGAAAAACAAAATTGGAAATTCAGAAATTACCCTGAAAGAGTATTATAGATTGATTGGTGTCTGGTACTCTTTGAAAAAAATAGAAAGCAGAAACCTACTTCTAACACTCAAAAAAAAGATTTTTAGTATCATATACAAAGAGATATGTATGTCTGAATAATGGAGGTAAATTAGAAAAATGTACGACCCACTAACGATTTTAGGAACAGTAAATACTTTGAGAAGTTTTCTAAGCTCAGTTAAAGATTATTTAGATCCAAGAATATTGGTGTTTCGAAAAAGATTAGAAGGAAAGGTACATGAATATGATTTAGATGCACATGGAGATGCTTTCTTTTGGAGAGATTATCTAATTGGAAATTACCTAGATGCAAAAAAATTAAAAATGGAGAATAAAACAAAAAAGACATTGTATTTTGGGGACACCATACAATTAAAGAATGTAAATTTATCGCGTTGGATACCTCTATTTCCTGGTAAGTTTTATAGTAAGTATGGGAAAAAGATATTAGATGAGCATTACACAACATTTGATAAAGATCATGATTATGGTCTAGAAGAAGAATTAATATCTAGAAATAACTCAATCTTTCTTTGTGGTGATGCAACATCTAGATTCTCACCAATGAATCAACATTATTTATTATCTGGAACTAGTAAAGATGGGTTTGGTGTTTTTACTGGAATCCCAATATTGATACCTGCAAAGACATATGAGAACAAATTAGCTAGTCTCATAGATAGAGAGGGTGGTTTGAATGCCAATATTTCAGCAACTTTGGCAGAGGTTCCGTGGGAATGGCAAAATAGATTCAATGACAAAATACCTCCAAAATTTAAAGATTTATACCAGATTCCAAGATTTA
>MFXJ01000116.1:4131-6722 GCA_001787465.1 Candidatus Peregrinibacteria bacterium RIFOXYB2_FULL_32_7
CGTAGAGGATCTAGGAAAAGCAGTTAATAGCATTGCTAATTACGCTGGATTTCTAAATAGCCCTCTTGTTGGAGGTAAATGGGTCATAGATACTGAATTCGATGAAATAATCCCCTGGTTTTCTAGCAAAAAATATAAAACTTATGCAGTGGATCATATATCATTATTCAAAGCATATTATGGAAGTATAGATGGAAGACTTCGTTAATTCTTGGACCATACCGAACTTATGTAATAGAACGACTGTGGGGCTACAAAATTCTTCATGGTTGCATAAGGATTTATTGGGCGTTTCAATTTTCTTGTTTTTTTAACTTTAATTGCGTAGGCAGTATTAGTTCCCTTAAAGTATTCAAAAAAATCCTTCCTCTTAATTCCAGCATATTTTTTACATTTGTTCCAAATATCCTTTGGTGAACCGATCAACACATTCTTTATCTCAAATGAACCTACAATTTTTTTGATATCAGAATTACAATATAGGTAGACTTTTTTGACATCATTATTTTTGAAGATAGTACGTCTGAATTCATACTTTTTTTCACCCGATAACAGGGCTTCGCAATATTTTGGTCTAATTGATAGTAAAACGTTCATCAATAGCTGATAATTCTTTTACCTTTTTATACTTTTCATTATCTAATTGTGTGATGGATATGGGTGCACCAGCTAAAATTCCAGATGTTTTCAGATCTTCTAATCCTATGCTTTTTGGTAAATTGAAGTGATGTCTAAAAAGAATGGTCAATGCAGGTTTAGTTCTTTTTTCGATTTCAACATATGTATAAACTGTTCTAACTCCTACTTTATTTAGAATAGAATCGGTTGTAGATAATCTTTCTGCTGACTCAACCACCCCCAAAGACGTTATTTTTTGGAATTCGCTTGATGATTTATAAAAAAGAATTATATCCCCTGCCCTAACTTTATTTGTATTTGAATTGCACAGATATGCTTTTTTTATTGCGTTTCCCTGTTGATTTATATGAGTAAAATCAGATATTCGCATTTGCCTATCTTTGTACTCTGGAAACAATCTATCATGAAATTCGGGAATTATCGGAATAACAAATTTACGTACTTTTTCTGAATCAACATATGCTGGGTAGTACTGTTTTGAGATTTCTAAAGGATTTGGATCAGGCATGGTGGGGACTTTGAATTTTTTTAACGATATCCCTTCATAGCGACCATTCTCATAATGTTTTTTAGCTACTTTTTGAAAACCGTATTGTTCCAACAAATAAACTAAAGAGTCATTTTCTTTTTCAAAGTGTGTGCAATAAACTTCTGGAAGATTCTTATTGATACAAAATTGAAATGCAAATTTTAGGAACAGTTCTCCTAATTTTGAACCTTTAAGATCAACTTTCAAAGTGCGTATTTTTAATCTTCTCTCTTTTGGTAGTGGAGGAATCGAACCGACTTCCCCTGTTTCATCCTTCAAAATAAGTAATGCAAGGATCTTATCATTTTGTCCCAAATATGCATAACCCTTGTCTCCATCTCTTTGTCTAGTTTCGAACCATTTTTTGAATTTGGCTTCACCATAATCTTCCTTAAGAACATCAAAAAAAGGATCAGCAATATTTAGACGGCTAAGGTCAAGATAATCTATAATTGTATGTTGTGTTTCTTTGCTTTTGTGTAAGTCCTCTAAATAAGATACTGCCTGTTCAGGAGATAAAACCCTATCATCCAAAGATAAAATTCTGGCTTTGTGCAATATACCATTATCAAGAGTTATTAGAAAATCTGCCGCATTTTTGTATATGCAATATAGAATCTGGTCGTCAATCAGTTCATTATTAGTTTTTGGTTTTTCTATTTTATTATAGAAAGTAGATTCTATATCTCTCTTCGCGATACTTGGATATCCTTTAACTTTAGATAGAATTATTTTCTTTCTAACCTCATTTTTGTCATTTTTTATATCCTCAAGACTCAAATTATGAATGAGTACCGAATGACCATGATTTCTAATCAATGTCAATAGCTTTTGGATAGTGTAACTTATTTCTTTTGGATCTTCAACATCGAAAAGAACATTAGTATCAAAAACCATCCTCATGTGTAAAATATAGCAAGGCAGAGTTTTTATTCTATAGTCTCTTCAGAAAAAATCATGATTTTACCTGATTTCCTTCTAATTCCTGCAATGACCGCGGCAATCATGTTCGACGCTTCGAACATGGCGCAATCGTGTCTGAAAGACACGGTGCGCAGAAAACTCTGTTTTCTGCCGCTCAATGAACTTCGTTCATTAGGAAAATTTGTTTTCACAGTTCCAAATCAGTTGTGGTTGATATTTGGGGTTTAACCCCACCAAAACGCTTTTTATAACAAATTAAAAATGTTTCTGTTGATATGATTATTCAGTTAATTGCCAGTAGGTGTAATATTTGAACCATTTACAAGCAAGATTTAATGAAAGATTTGCAAGACCAAATGGAAAATTAATACATGCGCCAGTCCGAATGCCATTTCAACTAAAAGTTGAAGAGATCGGGGTAAAAGTACCTCAGGATGACCGTGAAATTTTAGTGGCATGCGCAAGATGGGAGCTTCCACCGCCATTTGTTGCAGAAGGT